>JAYRFD010000130.1:0-6854 GCA_041908565.1 Polyangia bacterium
CCACCACGCCGGACGACCTATCGACAGCGGCCAGCCGCGACAGCTTCAGCGCAGCACCACGAAGCTGCACCGATCCGGTGCGCTGCAGCGACTCAAGCTTCAGGCGACAGCCCAGGGTCGGCGTGTGCAACAGCGGGGTAACACGACACAGAGCGCGCGCCGCCTCGGGAATGTCTCGCATGCGCGGGATGGTAACAAACCCGCGTGGCAAGCCGCGCCGGCAAACGCCCGTCACTGCACACAAATTCGCGATCGACCCGTTCTTCGCCGCCAGTGCTCGTGTGCCCAACGCGGCGACCGCTTCGATCAGGCCAGTGCGCTTTCCAGTCCCAAGATCAGCTCGGACGCGGCGCTGCGCAGGCTGGCGGGCAAGCGGCCTTGCGCGTCGCACTGGGAAAGTAGCTGCTTGGCGCGACCCTGGGCCGCTCGCGCCAGCGGAGCGATCGCCGAAAGCGGCGAGGTCAGCGCGATGAAGCTGTGCAGCGTCGCGGCATCGGCCCGCGCATCGGCCACAAACGGGATGCGACCGGCGGGGCGCTGACAGGTGGCGCGGACAAAGCGCTCGATCCAGCGCGCCGTCGCCAGCATCTTGTCCCAGTCCAGGTGTTCGGGCGTGTCTTGCGGCGTGTGATAGCGGCCCGATCGACCCGCCGTCAGAAACAGGAAGGGCACCTGGCGCTGCCAAAACGGGTGATAGTCGGAAAGCGGCGGGATGATCTCGGCATCGGCCGGGCGCACGATTAGCTGCGACTCGGCCTGCGATAGCTGCTGTACGACATCCAGCGTGCCCGTCGATCGTTCGGCCCCCAGCGCGAACAGGGTCTGCCCAACCTCGGGCGGCAGACCGCTTGGCCCCAGCGCGTGCCCGACCAGATCCATGCACACCATCATGTCGATGCGATCAAGGGCAGGACCGACCTTGTGCGCGTGATCGACGTAATAGGCAGAGCCCATCTGACGCGTCAGAAAATACGGCGGCTCCTCGCAGTCGAAGGCGGCGATCAGCACGCCGCGTCCGGCGGGGCGATGGGCTGCAAAGCGCCGCGCGATCTCGACCAAGATGGCGACAGCGGCGGCGTTGTCGTCGGCGCCGGGATAGAAGCGACGCGCATCGCCACCCAGGTGATCGTAGTGCGCAGCCACCAGCACCCAGCGATCGCTGTCTCCGGGAATGGCGGCGATGACGTTGGCGGCGCGCGTGCCGGCGATGCTCTGTTCCTGCGGATCCAGCCCGCAATCCGAAAGTGCTTCGACGATCTTCTGACGCGCCCGCAGCCCCCCCGGCGTCCCCGGAGCACGGCCGGCACAGGCAACCGAACACAGCTCGTTGACCAGATCGTGCATGAACCGCCCCTTCCTGTGTTGGCTATTGTGCCGCGTTCCCCGCTCGGGTTCTTCGCATCGTGCGCAGCGACGGGAAAAGTCACGATCCGTCGCCAAGTCGGCGGCTATGGGATGGCTGTGGCATAGGCCATCACGTATAGGCCGCTGGGGCGTCGGCTGACCGCAGGATCTTTGATCATCGATTTTTCGCCAGCGGCCATGGGGTCAAAAGCCAGGTGAACGGTTGGCTCTTCGGTGAAGACAACGCCATCGCTGCTAAGCAGGGATCGGATCTTCTGCCCCATGGGGTTGAAGCCGAAGATGCGGGCCTTTGGGCCATCGAGGATTCCCTGGGACAGCACATGCGGTTCGTTGGCGATGCGGCGCTCTTGCTGGTCGATCTGCGTGAAGCTGGCACCGTCGCTGGAAGAGGCATGCAGCATGGCCACGGTGTCAAGCGGCAGCGAGAACATGTGCCAGCCGCTGCCGATACGCAGGGTGGCGGAATCGATGGTGCCGGGCGGGCGCGTGTAAGCCACCCCGCCGTAGCTGAAGTTGGCGCCGTCGCGGCTGTCGGCGTAGTGGATGGCCGGTGGTCCACCCGGGGCGCTGGGCGCCGTGAAGTACAGGCGAATGGTGCCGTCGTCGCGCGCCACGACATCGGGATCGACGACGCCAGCCCCGGCGGGCAGGCCGCTGAAGTTCAGGCTGCAGTGCTGCCAGGTCTTGCCGTCTTCCGATCCGATCGACATGGCGGCTCCATCGCGCATGCCATCGACTTTGTGCGCGGTGTAATAGACCACCGGGGGAAAGCCCGCCTTGGTCAGCAGCGTTGGGGTGGCCGCTTGATCGATCACGGTTACGCCGGCTCGATCGAAGCGCAGACCATCGCTGGATGTAGCGATGCGAATACGCAGCGCGCCGGGCATCAGCTCATTGGTACCGGGCGCAGCGCCGGTCGGCGGTGTGCGCGGTGGACAGGGGACCACGGTGTTTCCACCGTCGCTTTGGGCAGAACCGCAGGCGGATCCGAACAGCAGCGCACTGCAGCACAACAGGGATCGCACGATCATCATGCCTGCCATCGCAGCGTGATTTGTGACGCGAGTCAACGATGGATTCCGCGGGGGTGGCGCGTCCGCAGCCGGCTTCTGGATCGGCTTGCCTGCGGCGGTGTCTGCGACGCACACTGCCGGCCCAAGGACACATGGCGATGACTCGACACGACGGCGCGCTGGCTCTGTTCTGCTGCTCTATGTTTTCGATGACGTCTGTGCGTTCGGCTCGCGCCGACTACACCGTCATGGTCGATCCCAGCGACGATCGTGGGACCTGGGAAGGCTGGGGCGGCTCGCTGGCTTGGTGGGGCAACGGCATCGGTAGCTCCAGTTACCAAGACACCTATGCCGATCTGCTGTTCACGCTGAAGCCGGTCCGCTTCTTCGGGGTCACCTTGCCGGGCCTGGGCCTAAACATCGCTCGCTACAACATCGGCGGCGGCGGACGACCCAGTGACAACATCGGCGGTACCGTCGACAAACGGCCCAGCATCATGCCCTGGTACAAGGACATCGATGGCTACTTTACGGACTGGTACGACAGCAATCCCGCGTCGGCAAGCTGGGACTTTTATCGCGATTCCAACCAGCGCAACATGATGTGGGCGGCTCGCGATCGCGGCGCGACGTTCGAGTTCTTTGCCAACGCGCCGATGTGGTGGATGACGACGGCCAAAAGCTCGGCTGGCGGCGCGCTGCAGGCGTGGAATCGGCGAGACTTTGCGCGGTATCTGGCCAGCGTGGTGGCGTATGCGCACAGCCACTGGGGCGTGCGGGTCTCGTCGCTGGAACCCTTCAACGAACCATCCGCCGGCTGGTGGAGCTATCCCAAAGATCAGGAAGGCTGCAACCTGACTGGCAGCGTGCAGAAAGAGATCCTCGGCGCGCTGCGCGAAGAGCTAGACGCGCGCGGCCTGCACAGCGTGACCCTGGCCGCATCGGACGAAAACACGATGACGCAGGCCCAGGCTACGTACGGCTATTTTTCGACGCAGCGGGTCAGCGTGAACGGCAAGTCAACGGCGGTGACCAGCCTGATCGGCAAGGTCAATGTGCACGCGTACAACGGCTTGGATCCGTGGCGCGACAACACAGCGCGCCAAAGCCTGCGTCGGGCCGTCGGATCCAAGCGGCTGTGGATGTCTGAATACGGCGATGGTGAAGGATCGGGCATGACCTTGGCTCGCACCATCACGGAAGACCTGAACCACCTGCGCCCGACGGCCTGGGTGTACTGGCAGCCGGTCGAGCCGTATTCCGCCTGGGGCTTGGTCAACGGCGCGTACGGCAATGCCTCTGACGAAACGTCCCCGACGCGCGGGCAGCCGTTGTGGGTCTACACCAAGTACTACGTGCTGGCGCAGTTCAGTCGCTTCCTGCGTCCGGGCTATCAAGTGCTGGGCAGCAGCGACGGAAATACCGTTGTCGCCTACAGTCGGGCTGATTCGCGCTTGGTCCTGATCAGCGTGAACTACGGCAGCCCGCAGACCCTTCGCTATGACCTAAGTCGCCTGTCTTCTGTTCCCGATTCGACTGTGCAGGTGACGGTCACGCAGACCGATGGATCGCGGCTGCTTTCGGAAAGCACGATCCCGCTGCGCGGCAAGATCCTGACGGTCGCCGTTGAAAGGAACTCGATCCAGTCGCTGGTGGTGTCGGGCGTCACGCTGTGATGACGCGCGCCGCGGAATCAGCACGGACGCGACGAATCGGCGTGTGCCCGTGATGTCGAGCAGGCTGCGACCGGCTGCATAAAGGTATGCAGCAGACCTGTGCGCTGCGGCTGATCGTGCGTTGGTCTGATCGTGCGTTGGGCAGATCTGGCTTTGCGCTGGGCTCGCTTGGTCAGTGAAACAGCCGGCCCAGCAGGCCGCTGGCCCGCAGGCTTAGCAGGTCCATGCTCAGCGCGACACCGACGTGCAGACCGACGCCGCCCCAGATCGATCCGGTGCGCAGGGCCAGCGTGCCCAGCAGGATGCCGGCCCCGATCGAGCCCAGCATTTCGGGCACCGGCTTGCCGATGTGGATCAAGCAGTACGGCAGCGCGGACACGAAGATCGCCAGGCTGCCCAGCGATCGATACAGGCCAAACAGCAGATAGCCGCGGAAGAAGAACTCGATGGCTAAGAAGGTCGCGGCGTACTGCGTTTCCCACAGGACAAGCTCGGGCAGGCTGCGCGCGGCATCGCGATAAAACGGGTAGATCTGCTGGAAACTCGGCGTGCGGCTCAGCCAGATCAGGGCGGGGAACAGCGCGACAAAGCACAGAAGGTAGATGTGACGAATCGGCAGGCGATCGAGCCTTGGTCGCCGCAGCCCGAAGTCGCGCAAGCGCCCGCCGACGATCCACAGGTGCAGCGCGGGGACCAGGCCGTACTCGACGAGCTTGCAGCAGGCCCAGTAGCTGTAGCCGATCAGGTCGCCATAGGTATCAACGGTTGCCCGCTGCCCGCCCGCCAGCAGTCGACGCAGGCGCGGCATCAGCTCGGCCTGGAAGAACGGAATGTCGCCAAGACCGAAGCCCAGCGACATCAGCACCGCCGCGATGACCAGTACCTGTTGCGGGGTCGGAGCGCCCGTTCGTGCTGGCTCGCCCGTCGACGTCGAGACCTGTCGCAAGCCTGCCGCTTCTTCGTCGAGTTCGTGCCACGTTTGGGTCAGCCAGCGCCACATACGCCGCGACGCTATCACGAGCCTGCCAGGGTCGGCTATGCAGGGACCGTCGAGCGCAGCAGGGCCGTGAATCGCGACAGCGGCTTCCTGTGGCCTACGCCTGCGGCTTTGACGAAGAGGACGAGGGAAGTGGCCGACCGCGGGCCTGCTGGTAGCGCTTCATTAGATCGGCGTCCCGACCGATCGGATCGGCGGGGAACACCTGATCTTCTTCGACATAGACCGTGCACTCGGCCATCCAGTCCCAGGCTGCGATGGTTGCCAGAAGGTGGGGATCGTCTTCGGTGGTGCCCTGCGCGTCGCCGGCTTTCAGGTGGTACTGACGATCGATGCGCTCGGCCAGCTTGGCAAAGCCGCCTTCGGTCAGTCGCTGCTTGATGTGCGTCAGCGCTTCCCCGTCGGTCAGCTTCTGCAGATCGGCGGCCATGGCATCGTCCAAGGGGAACAGCTTGCCGGTGTCGCGGAAGTGATACAGGTTGGCCGTCCACAGGTGCGAACGGGGGCAGAACTTGCAGCCGTTCCACATCGCGGCGGCGCTGATCAGCACATTCGCTTCGATGGGACCATAGCGCTCGATGCACTGCTGCTGGACGCGCTGCATGGTGCCGCTGATGGTTCGAAAGCCGGCGAAGCCGTGCGTGCGAAGGATCTCGCGCAGAAAGGGCAGCGGATGTCCCATGAAGCGGATCGAGACCGCGTCCATGACGCGAGCGAAGATCCGTTGCGCAAGGGTTAGCTCGCGGCTCATGGTCGGCCTCCTTTCTGCGAGGGCATACCGACCAAAGTCGACAAAGCTGCTTCGGTGCGTTCAATCGCCCAGCTTACGCGGTCCTTGCCTTGCATCAGCCAGGCTTCGGCTTGGGGCAAGCTCATCGCGACCGACGATGCCGGATCTTCGGCGGTGTGGATCAGCCACAGCGCCAGGCCGCGAATATGGGCGCGCGTCGCCAGGTACACCGTGCGTCGCGCTTGCCGTGCCACCGAGCTATGCAGGGCGATCAGGGCGGCTCGCATGTCGAAGTCGAAGGTGCGCACGGCCTGCAGATCGAATAGGACATCGGGCAGGACATTCGGCCGTGCTCCAGCGCCGCCAAGCTGAGGCAATAGCTGCCGCTCGATCTCGGACACGCTGCGGGCATCGACGCTGTCGCCCAGCGTGACCGTCAAGCGGCTCCCCTGTCGCGTGACGCGCGTGGGTGAACCGGGCTCCGTCATGGCGATATCGTATCGCGGATCATGGGTGCGCAGCCAGCCGAGTCTATGCCGGATCCGCATCCGGGCTTGGGGCCCGTTCGTCCGTAGTAGTCCGTCGCTACAGGCGCGGATCGACCGGCTCGCTTTCGAGAGCGAGCACCGCGAACACACACTCATGCACGCGGTACAGCGGCGCCGCTTCGACGAAGCGATGCAGGGATTCCAGGCCCAGCGCGAATTCACGCAGGGCCAGGCCGCGCTTGACCGACAGGCCGCGGGGTCGCAGGCGTTCCAGGTTTTCTGGCGCCGTGTATTCGGGGCCGTAAATGATGCGCAGGTATTCGCGTCCCCGACACTTGACCGCCGGCTGCACCAAGCCGCGCTTGCCGCGCACGATCCAGTCGAGCGGCTTGACGACCATGCCCTCGCCCCCCGCCGTCGTGCGTGCCTCCCACCAGGCGATGGCCGATTCTTCGTCGCTGGGCTTGCCCAGATCGACGACCTGATGCGGAGTCGCCAAGAAGAACTCGGGATCGGCAGCCGCTAGCTTGGCCAAGGTCGACATGTGCCACAGGTGATCGCGCGTGCTGTGCACCGCGCCTTCGC
>JAYRFD010000131.1:0-8113 GCA_041908565.1 Polyangia bacterium
GTCCAGGACGCAGACATCGACATCGGCGCCGCGCGAAAAGGCCCACGCACCGACGGCTCCGGTATAGATGGCACCGTAGCTGTTGCCGATCTCGTTGCGCTGCCAGCGGGGCAGGGGGACGCCGCAGTCCACGCTGCAGGTGCTGGTCTGCGTTGCGCTGGCTGCTTCATCTGACTCGCAGCGTCCGTCGCCGCAGCCGTCCAAGAAGCGCAGGGCGGCGGGCTCAACGACCAAGCCGGGCCACGCTGCGATGGCGCGCGCCAGGTCCTGCGAAGTGGCGCGAACCGCGATGCTGTCTTGCAGGCCGACGCGTTCGCTGAAGGTGTGGCGCACGTCGATGCCAGACGCTCGCAGCTGATCGCTTAGATCGTCGCGCAAGCTGCTGCTGCTGCGCAGGCCCGCGGGCAGATGGATCCAGAACAGATCGTCGGCATACGCGAGCGGCTCGATTGTGTCTTGGGAAGAAGCTGGACGCGCTGGCTCGCTGGGCTGCGGACCCTGACAGCCCAAGAGGCTGGCCCAAAGCAGACAGGCCGACGCATGGCTCAGGCGGAATGGGGACGTGCGCAGGGACGGCATTCTCACAGCGTGCATCAGCCTCGCGCCCTGGAGCAAGCGGGCTGGGTGGGTGACTAAATTCGGCCGAGGTTCTTCGTCGCAGCGCGGCGGCGCAAGCGCAGCCCCAGCCAGATCGCCAGCAGCATGATCGGCGGAACGAAGGCGGCGCGATGGCTGGGAGTGGTGGTGACATCGCAGGAACAGCCGCCGAGCTTGGCGCCCGCCTGACGCGAGCTTTCGGGAAGCTCGCAGGTGCCTTCAAAGGGCACACACTGCAGGCCGGCCGGGCAGGTGATGAACTGGCAGACGTCGTCGCGACACGTGCCGCCAAAGCAGCCCTGGGTGTTCTTGCAAAGGACACTTAGACAGCGGTCATCGGACTGGCACTGCCGCGTGGTGGTGTTGCACGTCGTCCGTGGCGGGCAGCTTTGATCGCATGAATCGGCGACGCACTGGCCCTTGACGCAGCGCTCGCCAGAACTGCAGGAGTCAACGCAGGTCTTCTTGCATTCGGCGACCGTCCCGTTGGTGAAGCAGTACTCGTCCATGGCGCAGGTCACGCCGGTGCAGGGGTTGGCCTTGCAGTTGCCGGCCACGCAGATGTCGCCGCTTTTGGGGCACGGATTGGAATAGCAGGTGTCGTCGCACAGGATGGGGTTGTTTCCGGCGTCGCCGCTGCCGGTGATGCTTTGGATGATCTTCTGGATCTGCGATAGAAGAGCCTGCTCGCTGTCGGCCAGGTAGTAGTCATAACCGACGGTGCGGTCGGGATTCTTTTCGCCGCCGGCCACCGCCATGCGGTTGAGGTTGTCTTTGAACGTCGCGCTTAGGTTGCCGCCAAAGCCGACGACAAACGTGTGCACCGATGGGCTTTGGTTGTAGGCCGAGGTGATGGCGTTGACGGCTCCGCTGACGAAGTCGGATGCACCACAGGTGGTCATGCAGAACGGCTCGCCGTCGGTGATCAGCAAGATGTACTGAGCGCGCGAGGCGTCTTTGAAGCTGGCTTCGGCGCGTAGAGAGTTGACCGACTCGCAGGTGGGCGTGCCCAGCATGATGTCTGGCGGCTTGAGCGTGCTGAGCTGACCGCTGATCTGGGTGCGCGTGCTGTAGGCGGGCTGGATGATGAAGCCGCCGGTGCCGCACTGGCTTCCCACGGGAAAGGCGGCAAAGCCGATGGGCAAATAGCCGTCGTACTGGCCAAGCACTGCGTTGAGTGCGCTGGTCGCGATGTCCCAGCGTGACTTTTCGCCGGCCTGTGGGAACTGGTTGTCTTGCAGTCGCCACAGCATGGAGCCCGATCGATCGAGAAGGATGGCCAGATTGGGGCACTTCTTGGCCCAGGCTGCCTGACTGAAAAGCAGCAGCGGCAGCAGGGCGATGGGCAGCAAGGCTCGACGGAAACGCGCGGCACGGAACGACATGCGGAGCCTCCAATGGAAGTCCCCCGGAGACCTCAGTGCAGCGAAGGCGCAGAACGCCGGGGGCAGGATCAGGTGCAAGATGCGTCGAGGTCCGGCTTATCGTATCGCGTCGGGATGGGGCGGTGTGCCAGGAACTGCGGCGAGGTGCGGAACAGGGGAGGGGAGGGGAGGCGAGAGGAGAGGAGAGGAGAGGAGAGGAGAGGAGCGGAGCGTCACGCTGCGGGATGGCCCGCAGCGTGCGGCGGGTTGGCTAGGTGCCGCCGCCGGCGCAGCGGAAGTTGATCACCTTGCCCGGCGGGGGCGCTGCATTGCCCTTACGCCAGATGCCGGCGACCACGCTGTCTTTGCAGACGTTTTCCTTGCTCTTGACCGCGCAGTAGCAGTCGGCGGCTTCCGGCATACAGGCCTTTACGATCTCGGGATCGTTGATCGTCGGCTCTTTCGCCGCGGACCACGCATCGCAGCACTTCGACGAACAGGTCGGGAAGTACACGTCGGGGATGCTCTGCGGGTTGCTTTCGTCGACGTCGCCGACCATGCACTGCGGGTGACCATCGACCGTCTTGGGCGTGGACGGCAAGCAGTTGCCGACGAGCTTTTTCTGAATGGCCTTGGCGATCTTGTCGAGCGCCGTCGGGTACGCATCGATATCGCAGATGCTGACTTCCAGGACGTTGGGGTTGTTGTCCTTGTCCTTGCCGAACTGACGCGCGAACTTCGATAGACGAAGCTGAGCCTGACCGTAGATGGCCTGGTTGCCGCTGTAGAAGCACGAGGCATCGGCCCCGCCGGCGCGGTTCAGGTAGCCCGACGCGCTGCCGCCTGGACCGCGGCTGATCGTGACCTTGCCGGGGTTGGGGTTGGCGTCGACCTGCGGCTGCGTCCAGATGCCGCTGATCAGCAGCTTGTCCGTCGGGCGCAGGGTCGAGAAGAACTTGAAGTACTTCTCGGTCGGCTCCAGATAGTTGTTGGGACGTTCCTTGCAGTTCGTCTTGGTGCCCGGCGTGTTCATCGGCTGGTCGCACTGGATGCTACGCGCCAAGCAGCGATAGTCGACGTTGTAACAGTCGTAGCTGGCGTTCTGGTCGCCGTCGGCACAGTCCCGCGTGTTCGGGTTGTTTTCGATGCGCTTGTTCATCTGCACCGAACAGTCGTCTTCATCGGTGATGAAGATGACGGCAAGCACCGAGTTCGGGCGCAAGAAGCCCGAGTTTTCCGGGCGGTGCCCGTCGAGCGCGCGCTTGGCGCCTTCCAGCGGGCCTTCGATGCCGCAGCCGCCGTCGCCAACCAGCGCCATACACTTGAATGCGTTGATCGGGCCCTGATCCACCATCTTGCCGGTGCCGGGATCCAGCTTCAGATCCTGCGGCACGTTGGTGCGACCGTCGATCTTCGAGATGTATCGCCGGCCATCGATGGGCACGAACTTGTCATTGACGCATAGCTCGGCACAGGCGTTACGCGAATCGGCCGTCGGCAAGCTGCGCGCCGTACAGGGCAGGTTCTGCAGCACGCCGTCGTCGCCTTCGAATTCATCGCACTTGCCGATGTTGCCGCCCCAGGGCTCGCCGGGACGCACGTTCGATCCGATGTCCGACGTGGCGATGCCGACTTGGTAGTTGGCGCCCGTGCCATCGATGATCTTGATGAACTGCGGGATGGCGTTGGCCATGGCCTTCTGCTTGGGCGCCATCGACGGTGAGTTGTCGATCAAGAAGAGGATGTCGACGTCCTTCTTGAGCCGCGTGTCAAAGACCTCGCCGGTGACCTGGGCCAAGCAGTTGTTGATCGCTGTGGCCTTCTGTTCCTTGGTTCCGTTTTCGGGAACGGGGCACGGGCTGCCGACCTGAGGCGCGGTGCAGGCCCCCAGAGCGAGCGCCAGGGCTCCGCCAGTCAGCGCGTGGTTGAGAGTGAAACGGCTCATGGATTCCTCCGTTGTGTTTTCGTCGACGAAAGCGAAGTCAAGACCGCGCGGGCGGTCCTCTGAGACGTACGAGGTGCGCAAGGTATCACAAGGATTGGGAAGAGATCATCCAGATCTCGTGCATCGGTTGGCTGCCGCTTGGGGGGCGGTTTTACCGACGCCCGGCAGCGCTTTGGTTCCCGTTTGTTCGGCCCGTTGGCCCGCGTTCTGGCGGGTCTTTCGGTGATTCAGGGCGCATTGGGAAGCAAACCTTACAAATGCTCTGAAAAATTCGGCATGGCTGCCCGCGGTCGCAGAAACTGGGGCCATGGCGAAGTCCGATCTGCGCAAGCTGCCCAAGGTGGACAAGGTCCTGGCTCTGCCCGCGGTGCATGGTCTGCTGCAAGCCCTGCCGCGCTGGGCGGTTCTTGACGCTGTGCGCCAAGAACTGGCGCGTCTGCGAGCCCTGCTTTTGGCCGACGATGCGACCCGGGCTGAAGGATCAGAGGGCGATGTGCTGGTGGACGTCGAGCGGATTCGACACGCGGCCCACGCGGCTGCCCAGTCGTCGCTGCGAGCGGTCCACAATGCGACCGGGGTCGTGCTGCACACCAACCTGGGGCGGGCTCCACTGGCTGATGCGGCGCTGTCGCAGATCGCGGCGCTGGGGGGTGGGTATCTGAACCTGGAATATCGTCTGCCCGAAGGGCTGCGCGGCAGTCGGCAAGAGCATGTGCAGGACGTGCTGAAGCAGCTTGTCGGCGGCGAGGCCCATCTGGTCGTCAACAACAACGCGGCGGCTGTGCTGCTGATGCTGGCCGGGCTGTGCACAGGCGGCGAGGTCGTCGTTTCACGCGGCGAGCTGGTCGAAATCGGCGGCTCGTTTCGCGTGCCCGATGTCATGCGAGCATCGGGGGCGCGGCTGCGCGAAGTGGGAACGACCAACCGCACGCACCTGCGCGACTATCAAGCGGCGATTGGGCCCGACACGCGAGCGCTGCTGAAGGTGCATCGCAGCAACTTTGCGCTGGTCGGCTTCACGGCAGAGGTTGATCTGATCCCGCTTGTGCAGTGTGCCCACGCGGCAGGGCTGCCCTGCCTAATCGATCTGGGATCGGGCTTGCTGGCGCATCGCTTGGTGCCGTCGTTGCAGGCGGTGTCGACCGAAACCAGCGTCGAAGGTGCGCTGCTGGCCGGCTGCGATGTGGTGACGTATTCCTGCGACAAGCTGATGGGCGGGCCGCAGGCTGGTGTGCTCAGTGGCTCGAATAAAGTGCTGAGCGTGCTGCGATCGCTGCCTCTTTTGCGCGCGCTGCGCCCAGACAAGCTGACGCTGGCCGCCTTGGTCGCCACGCTGCAGCTGTATCGCGACGGTCGCAGCGACGAAATCCCGACGGTGGCGATGCTCAGCACGCCGCTTTCGACGCTGCAGGCGCGGGCTGCCACGCTGCGCTCGCTTTGCCTGGGCATCGCAGCCAGCCAGGGCTCCAGCGAGTCGCAGCTACCCGAGCTTGAGATCCTATCGACTCGTTCGGCGGTCGGCGGGGGCGCGCTGCCCTTGGTTCAGCCTGAAAGCGTTGCGCTGTCGCCGCGCTGCTCGGCCAAGACGGCGCGCTGGCTGGCGGATGCGCTGCGACAGGGAAACCCCGCGGTGGTGGCGCGGCTGGCCGGCGACCGACTGCTGCTGGATGTGCGGACGCTTCGGCACGCCGACCTGCCCGATGTTGCGCAGGCCTTGATCCGGGCTCTTTCTTCGCGGCCCGATGGAGCGTCGCTGTCGTTCGCTGACGTGCCCACTTCTGCGACGGAAGGAGAGACAGACGAAGAAGCCAGCGACGCCTAAGCGCTGCGTGATAACCTGACAACATGCCGAGGATTTATGCCGAAGCACCCGAGCTGATCAGCAGCCCCGATGGTGCTTGGGCCGCCGTGCTGTGCCGATCGCGGATCTATGTGTATTCGATGGACGGCACGCCCGAAAGCGCGCTGTCTGACTTCGCGACGCGCTCGAGCACAAGCGAGGACGATCGACCTGCTTTGTACGACGCCTACGCCACGCTAGATGCATCAGGCAGCGGCGGGCGCATCTGCTTTGTCGGTCCCGATCGACTGCTGCATGTCTTCCGTGAAGTGGTGGCTTCGGATGACGCAGCGGACGGTGGCATCGTGGCGGCGGAGCTATTGAGCATTCCGGATCTGCGTCCCATCGGGCCGCTGATTCGAGTCGGAGGGGCACAGCGCATCGTCGGCGTCGGACCCGCGGGGGCCGTGGTGGCTCCGCATGGACCCGGGGCTGACATCATCTGTCTGCGGGGTAGCGAGCTGGTCTTGCAGCGAACGTTCACGCGCAGCGAGGTCCGTACCGCGATCGCCGGGCCAGAGCGTCGCTTTTTGCTGGAACAGCGAGGCGGCTACGACGTCTGGGATGTCGCGGCGCGAACGGCGGTGACGCGGCTGGTCCTGCAGACTCGTCAGCCGGCTTTCCAGGTTGGGTATGCGCAGGCCGGCAAGATGATGTGGGCGCTGTCGGCGGGGCCGCCCATCCATGTCGAGGTCTTCCGTTCGTCCGATGGCCGCCGAATGATGGAGCTGGATCAGCCCGGGCGAGCCCTTGGCGGAGAGTCCGCGCCGGGTCGGTTGGTGATCGCGGCTGAGGAACGCAGCGGACAGGCCTTCCTGGACATCGATCTGACGATGGGCACCGTGCAGCACAGCATGGCACCGACGGCGCATGGCCCAGTAGTCAGCTTTTCCTTGCGACCGCGCGCTTCATCGCCAGAGCTCTTGCTTCTGTTCGAAGGCGATCATGAACAGGACGCGGTGGGATTGTTGCGACTGCGCTTGCCGGTGCTGCAGGCGCGGGGCACTGCGGAAGAAGCATCGACGGTAACGCGCAATCCTCGCATGGCGGCCCGATCGCCCGTCGCCATGGCCAGCGCCGCTGCCGAGCAGTCCTCCACCGTTCCTCGCGGTAGGGCCCTGCGCAGCGAGATGCGTCCCAGCCGCGCCTCCGTGGGTCAGGACGAACGCAGCAGCCGCGTTGACGCACGCAGCGATCCACGCAACGAGATCCGTTCCGAGCCTCGCGGGGACGGCCGTTCTGAGCCTCGTGTCGATGGGCGTGCGCCCGTTTCGCCTGGCCATCTTCCATCGGTGATCCTTGCGCCGGACCTGCAAGCGCCGAGCGGCAACGAGGACGAGGCAGAGCCCGGCATCCTGCAGCTGCCGGTCTCTGAGATCGGTGGGTTTGCCGGGACACGCGGGCAGGGCGCCGCTTCGCCGCGACGTCGACGCATCGACGAAATGCTGCGCCGGTCCTACGAGACGACCCAGGGACCTGCAGCCTGGCAGTGGGAACTTTTGCGCTGGGCACAGCTTGCGCTGTCCGCGTCGGACGAGCCGCTGCCCTTGCCGCCCGAGGGCGGACCTGTGCAGAGCCTGTCTTCGCGCCTGCGCTTGACTCCCGTCGCGCAAAAGATCGTCAGCCTGCTGTTCGCGACAGAGTACCTGCTTGGGGCGCGCCCGCGTGGCATGCGCGTGCTTGAGATCGCGGCCTGTCTGTCGTCGGTCTACGAAGAACCAACGCTGCTGGCCGAGCTATTGCCGAGTGCTCCTTTGCGTACGCTGGGCCTGCTGGTTGTTCGAGCCGATGGGCGGCTTCGTCTGCAAAGCGAGCTTGGGCGCTTGTTCCTGGGCATGCCCTGCCCGGACCTGCTGCCCGCCGCCGGTCCCGATCGCGATGGACTGTCGCCAGGGCTTTACGGTCATGTTGGGCCGTTTACGCGAGTCTCGTCACTGCTGCTGCGTCAGTCGGTGCTTCGATTGGATGCCTTGACCGAATCGCAGCCCATGACTGCACTGGAACGGGCGATCGAGCGCGCCGTGGTGTACGACGCGGCGGTCGTGGTCGATGGCGTGGCCGGGCTTTCCTTCCCTGCTTTCACGTCGCTGTCGTTACTGCCCAGCTTGCGCCCGCAGCTGATCGCGCCGCGGGCTCCGGTCATCTTGTGCAGCATGCCGGACACGCTGTCTGTGCTGGGTCTGCAGACGCGAAGCCTGCCTACCGGCGCGCTGATCCAGCACAACGGGGTGCCGGCGCCCTTGGTGCCCAGCGGACCGCTGCCGGCCGGGACCACGTGGCGAGGCCCGCTGCTGCCGGTCAGCGCAACATTTCTCGACGGGGGCGTGCAGACCGGTCGCATCGAAGTGGCGCAGGCCGGCGATCGAC
>JAYRFD010000132.1:0-15469 GCA_041908565.1 Polyangia bacterium
AGCACCGGCGGCGGGAAAGCGTTTTTCTCGAAGCGCCTGACCAGATCCACGACCACGCGCGCAGCGGTGTCGCCTGCTCGCGATGGGTATCCCGCATGATCACCTGGCCGGGCCGATGGGGCTGACGCTGGAAGAGTTCAATCAAAAAGTTGACGAGGCGATGAATAGCCTGGTCAAAGCGCTGACCGGCATCGACACCGATCGACTCAAGGAAGAAAAGGAACGCGGCATCACCATTGAGCTGGGCTTTGCTCATCTGATCTTGCAAAGCGGTGACACCGTGGCCTTGGTCGATGTCCCCGGTCACGAACGCTTCGTGCGCACCATGGTGGCCGGCGCCGTCGGCATGGATGCCGTGTTGCTGGTCGTCGCGGCCGACGAAGGCGTGATGCCGCAGACGCGCGAGCACCTGGACATCTGCGCGCTGTTGGGGATCCGCGCAGGCGTGGTCGCGCTGACCAAGATCGATCTGCTGGGCAGCGATGCAGAACTTCAGGCCGTCGCCGAGCTAGAGCTACGCGAAGTGCTGCGCGGATCGTTTCTGCAGGATGCGCCCATCGTGCCCTGCTCTGTTCGCAGCGGTGTCGGGCTGGAAGCGCTGCGGGACGCGCTGGCCAACGTCCTTCATTCCTTGCCAGCCCGCGATGCCGACGGCCTGGTGCGCCTGCCCATCGATCGCGTGTTCGCGCTGCGCGGCTTTGGCACCGTGGTCACCGGGACACTTTGGTCGGGCAGCCTTGCCGTCGGGGACGATCTTTCCGCGCTGCCCACCATCGGAACCAGCAGCGAACACATGAAAGTCCGCGGCCTGCACGTGCATGGTCAGCCTGTGCAGAAAGCGCAAGCCGGACAGCGCGTGGCCGTGAACTTGGCCATCGCGCGCGATGCCCTCGACCGTGGTCAGGTGCTGGTCAAGCCGTCTTCGATCCAGCCCAGCTGCATCTGCGAAGTCGATCTGCACTGTCTCGACGCCGCACGCGGACCGCTGAAGCGACGCAGCTCGCTGCTCTTGCACTCGGCGACGACGCAGCGCCTGTGCAGAGTCACTCTGCTTGACCACGCAGAACTGCCACCCGGCGGACGAGGGCTGGCCCAGCTGCGCGTGCCGCGGGATCAGCCGCTGGTCTGGCTGGCCGGTGATCGCTTCGTCCTGCGCGGCTTTGCCCCGCAGAATAACCATGGAACCACCGTCGCTGGCGGCCAGGTCCTGCGCGTCGTGGGGCGTGGGCTTCAGGTCACACGTGCCAGCACACAGGCAGCCGCAGGGCCCGCCGGATCAGACCCTGCGTGGCTGCCGCTGCAGGCTCGATCCCGCGCCTTGCAGCAGCTGGACGTGGCCCACGACCCGTCGCAGCGCTTGGCCGCAATTCAGCAGCTGACTGCGCTGACCCTGGCCGATTGGGGCCCGCACGGCTGCTCTCGATCGGATCTGCATGGGCTGGTGCCCGGACCGCAGTCCGTTCTGCGACAGGCGCTTGACGCGTTGGTGCAAGCGGGGGATGCCGTGTGGTGTCAAGCGGCACGCGAAAGCGATGCGACACCGGCGGCCGATGCAGAGTCCCTGGCGATCGATCGCCGCGTGCTGGATCAGCTGGGCGACCGTGCGCTGGCCTGCGTGCGCACGTTTCATGAACGCGATCCCAGCGCATCCGGCATGTCTGTCGAGACGCTGCGCAGCCAACTGCAGCGAAAGGCTCGTACCACTCGCCCCGCGGTCTTGCAGCACGTGCTGCAGCATATGGTGCAGCGCGGTCGTTTGTCGCTGGCCGGCCATCAGATCCACAACGCCGCGCGCGCGCCGCTCCCAAGCGAAGGCGGCAGCCCTCTTTCACAGCAGATCGTGCAGGTCTACCAGCATGCGGGTCTGGCTCCCCCGCGCGTCGACGAGCTGCTGGCACTGCTGCCGTCCGCCGTGCTGCCCGCGACCGCAGCCGGCACAGCGGTCAGCAAGGCGGTGGATGCCCTGTGTCGATCGGGCGTGCTGGTGCGCATCAAAGATCTGATCTTTCTGCGCACGCACCTGGATGGGCTGCGCGGTCGCCTGGTCGACTATCTGCAGCAGCATCGCGAGATCACGCCGCCCGCATGGAAAGACATGGTTGGCCAAAGCCGCAAGTTCGCCATCCCACTGGCCGAATACTTCGACGCCGAAAAGGTCACGCTGCGCGTCGGTGATCTGCGTCGCTTGCGGACCCCGGCACCGGGCCCCACGCGCTGATCTCGATCGGCGGATGGGCGTGGCTTCCACCGCCCGCTCAGCGGCCCGTCCCGATCGATATCCATCTACGGATCAGGGACCGATTGCCGACCGACCACGGACCGCTTGCCGACCGGTCACGGACCTGCAAGATCCTGAGCCGCTTCGGCTTTGCTGCGGGTAAAGTGGCGACATGGTCGTGTCTGGACACTTCGCTCATCTGACCGACTTGATGAGCTACAGCGTCGTTGCCTTTTCTGCGATCTTCTTCGTCGTCGATCCCATCGCCGTGGTGCCGGTTTTCATCACGATCACAGAAGGCGACAGCGAAGAAAAACGGCGCCAAATGGCCCGCCGCGCCTGCGTGATTACGGCTGCCATCCTGCTTGCGTTTCTGGTCGGCGGAGGCCTGATCTTTCGTCTGTTTTCGCTGACCCTGGCCGCGTTCAAGATCGCGGGCGGCATCCTGCTGCTGCTGACCGCGCTCGATATGCTGCGCAGCGTCACCGTGCGCACGCGCACCAGCGGCAAAGAAGTGATGGAAGCGACGGCCAAGCCCGATATCGCGATCGTGCCGCTGGCCATGCCGCTATTGGCTGGCCCGGGCTCGATTGCCACGGTCATGGTACTGACAGCGCAGGCGCACAAGACATGGCAGCTTCTTCTGCTGGCGATGTCGATCGTGGTAACGGCCGCGCTGTCGTACTGGATGCTGCGCGCAGCCTCGCTGGTGAACCGCTTCTTGGGCAACAGCGGGCGCGCGATCTTGGAGCGCGTCATGGGCCTGCTGCTGGTCGCGATCGCGGTCCAGTTCATGATCGGCGGCGTCCGCGAAGCCTTCCCAGAGCTGTTCGTGCAGCGCAGCTGAGTTCGGCAGAACGCGCCCGCGCAGACGGTATTTCGGCGCTGCGCGCGGACGTGGTACATGGCAGGGTCATGAGCTCTGTCTCCTCGTCCCCCGAGATACAGCTGGGCCCGCCAGCGCCTGCACCGTTGTCCATCGGTCCGCTGACCGCCGCCCAGCTGCACGAACATCGCAAGCCCCTGTTTGCGCACTGCTACCGGATGCTCGGCTCGCTTAGCGAAGCCGATGATGCCGTGCAAGAGACGCTGCTACGAGGCTGGCGAGGCCTGGCCACCTTCGATGGTCGTTCCTCGCTGCGCACCTGGCTGTATCGCATCGCGACCAACGTCTGTCTGGATGCTCTGGCGGATCGACAGCGCCGCGATCGTCCCATGCAGCTGCAGCCAGTCGGCGATGTCCAGGCCGAGCTGACCGCACTGCCGGCCTCGCGCTGGCTGGAGCCGGTCCCCGACCGCATGGCCATCCCCGATACGCTCGACGCCAGTCAGAAGCTTGCGCAGCGGCAGAGCCTGCGACTGGCCTTTGTCGCAGCGCTGCAGTACCTGCCCGCCCGTCAGCGCGCGGCCTTGTTGTTAAGCGATGTGCTCGATCTGTCCGCCACCGAGGTCGCAGACGCGCTGCAGCTTTCCGTCCCCGCCGTCAACAGCGCCCTGCAGCGAGCCCGATCGACAGTGGCCAGTCGCGGGGCCGCGCGGTCAACGCCCACCCCGCTGTCTGAAGAGGCATCGCAGCGCGTCGATCGCTATCTGCAGGCCTTTGAGCGCTATGACATGGATGCGCTGATGCTGCTTCTGCACGAAGACGTCACGCTGTCCATGCCGCCTTACACGCTGTGGCTGCGCGGCAAGGAAGCTGTGCGGTCCTGGATGCTGGGCCGAGGCTGCGGCTGTCGAGGATCGCGCCTTGTGCGCACTGCAGCCAGCGGCTTGCCCGCCTTTGGTCAGTATCGCGTGTCGACGACTGGGCCCGGGTATTCTGCGTGGTCGCTGATCGTGCTTGAGCTGGATGCGCAGGATGGATCGATCTGCGCGCTGAACCACTTTCTGGATACCGCCTCGCTGTTCCCGCGCTTTGGTCTGCCCCTGACCCTGCCGCCCGACGTGGACACGTCTTCGCACGATTATTTTTCGGCCGACCGATGAGTTTGCGCCCCTTGCGGGGTCTGTCTTGCAAACCCCAAGCACGGAGACATCCATGACCCCATCCCGTCCTCGCAAGCTGTTCGTCAACCTGCCGATCACCGATCTTTCGCGCACCACGGCTTTCTGGAAGCGCCTGGGCTTTCAGTTCAACGCGCAGTTCACCGATGAAAAAGCGACGTGCATGATCCTCAGCGAAGAGGCGTACGTCATGTGGCTGGTGCGCGAGTTCTTCCAGACCTTCACGAAAAAGCAGATCTGTGACGCATCGACCGCAAGCGAGGCCCTGCTGTGCATCTCGGCCGACAGCCGTGCCGCCGTCGATGATCTAGTGAACACGGCGCTGGCCGCTGGTGGCA
The DNA here is from genome assembly GCA_041908565.1 of Polyangia bacterium. Taxonomy (GTDB): domain Bacteria; phylum Myxococcota_A; class Polyangia; order Palsa-1104; family JAEUJZ01; genus JAEUJZ01. Next base: position 4,561 of record JAYRFD010000132.1, read on the forward strand.
GCCCGGCCATGCCGGCCATGGACATGGGCTTTATGTACGGCTGGAGCTTCTACGATATCGACGGGCATCACTGGGAGGTCATGTGGATGGATCCCAGTCACATCCAAAAGACCGAATAGGCGGGATGAACGGACAGACAGAAGCGCGGACGGCCCAGGCTACTTCAGCTGAGCCGAAACGATCGCCTTGCCCTTGAGGAAGGTCGTGATCTTGCGGTACTCGGCGGCCTTGCGCGCGGCCAGCTTCTTTTCCGCGGCCGCATCCGACGTCTTGCCCTCGGTCAGTTCCAAGAAGGCGCGACCGCCGATCTGGCCGATGCGCTCTTCGATGTCGCGCAGGTGCAGGGCGCCGAAGTCAGCCCGGCTGCATTCGATGTTGGCCACCGTCTGATCCTTCCACTGCGCCGCGAAGACGAAGACCTTCAGGTCCGGGATGTTGTTGAACAGGTCCATGGCGAACTGCGAAAAGAAGCCCATGACCTGATTGAACGAAAGATCCTTGGACCACTCGTCCGAGCTACCCTCGGTAAAGGGCAGCGTCACCGTCACCTTGCCCTTGTCTGATTCCGCGACGTATTCCAGCCTGCGCTTGACCTTGGTCTTGCGGTCGGCGCGCTCGGCGATCTTCAGCGCCTCTTCGACCTGCTGCCAAAGCTCTTTGGCGATCTTGTTTTCAAACGTCGGCGCCTTGTCGCTGGGCTTCTGCACGACGCTGCCCACCGGCGACAGCGGCGGCGTGTTGAACTGCGCCTCGTTGGTGTACAGAAAGCCCGAGATCTGGGTCGGCGTCGCATCGCGGCGCGTCATCAAGTGGCGATAGATCGCCTGCAGGTACTTTTCGGCTTCCTCGTGCTTGGTCTCGGCCGCCACCAGCACGTGGTACTCGACGGTCAGCTTCTCGGTCTCGTCCTTGAGGACCTTGCACTTGGTGCCCAGTTCCTTGGGACACTCGGTGTCTGGCTTGGGACCCGTGGCCTGTGGCTGGTCTCCTCCCGGCGGACAAGCAAGCAGCGACACCGCGAGCAACGGCAGAGCATGGCGCAGAAGCTTCATGGCGCCAGCCTATCATTGCTGCCCTGGCGGGGGGGGCCTGTTGTGGCGGCAGTCGCCCGTTTTGGTGTGCTGGTCCGGTCTGCCGCCCCCCGGCAGCGCCGCGAACTAAGACATCCAATTCGGTGTTTTTAAATACGAAAAATATGCCCGGAAAGTGATATAGTTACGCGTTATGACGGTCTCTTCCACTCGCGCGTTAGTCGTCGATGACTCGGCGACCATCCGGAACTTCGTCAAGACCGCCCTGGAAGACCAGGGCTTCGATGTCACCGAGGCAAAGAGCGGCTTTGAGGCACTGAAAATCCTGCCCAAAGAGCGCTTCAACCTGATTGTCACCGACGTCAACATGCCCGACATCAACGGGCTGGAACTTGTGAAGTATGTGCGCAAGGCCGAGGCGCACCGCGACACGCCGCTGATCATTATCAGCACGGACGGTCGCGAACGGGACCGCGATCGCGGCATGACGCTTGGGGCGACGGCATACCTGGTCAAGCCCTTCACTCCTGCGGACCTGATCACGCTGGCGAAAAAGGTCATGGAAAAGGGGGCCAACGTCGCGCCACTTATGGCTCCGCCGGCTCCCAAGCGGAGCTAGTGAGTCGCAAGCGAGGGTCGCTAACGCGAAATGGCAGAGCAGGGTAGCGATAAACTCCGCGAGGAGTTCCTGTCCGAAGCGCAGGAGATCGTCGAGCAGTTCAATCGAGATCTGCTGGCGATGAACAACGCCAGTCAGCGCCACGATCCGATGGGGGGTGGCCTGCCCGTCGAGCCGGACTTGATCAACAGCGCCTTCCGAGCGGTTCACTCGCTCAAAGGCCTGTCGGGTCTGTCGGGCGTCGACCGCATGATGCATCTGTCGCACGACCTGGAAAACCTGCTCGATGCGCTGCGCATGGGCAAGGTTCAGCTCACACCGTCTGTGCTGGACCTGCTGTTTGAATCGATTGATCACTATCAAGCCATCTGTGCTGACGTCGCGGCACACGGCCTGGCGGCAGGTGCCGTCGGCAGCCGTGCCGTCGACGATTTTATTCGTCGCGTCAACATTGCCGCCGATCCGGAAGCGGCCGCGCGCAAAGCGGCCATGGCCGCACCGCCGGTCAGCGACTCGCCCTATGGCGACTTCGAGATCGACGCTGGGCTGATCGCCGGGCTCACGGAATACGAGGAGCATCGACTCAAAGAGAACATTCGTCTGTCGCGGAACCTGTTCCGCATCATCGGCTCGGTCCCCTTTGCATCGCTGGAAGACGAATTCGTCAACATCCGTGAATCGCTAAAGCCCGTCGGTGAAGTGATCGCAGTGGTCCCGGCAGGCCTGTCGAGCACCAATCCCGAGCTGATGGATGTCGAGCTGATCTTCGGCTCGGGCCAGAACCTAACTGGCGTCACCGCGGCCCTGGGCGCCAGCCCACTGCGCGTCGCCCAGATCCCGCGGCGATCTGGACAAGTGGGGACCGCGCCGGAAGCAACCGGTCGCTTTGTCGATCTCAATCGCGTGGCCAGTGCGGCAGCGGCGGGTTCAGAAAAGTCGCTGCCCATGCTGCCGATTCCCACGACCGATGTGATCAGCTCGGCGATGGTGGGCGGCAGCGGCGGCGGCGCTTCGGGACGCGGCGCGGGGGGCGGCAATACCGGCGGTGGTGGGGGCGGCGGCGATGGCGGCGACGGCGGCGATGAAGGCGGCGGTCGCAACCTAAGCAGTCAGTCACAAAAGAACTTCACGCAGACCGTTCGCGTCGACATTCGCAAGCTGGATCACCTGATGAACATCGTCGGTGAGCTGGCCCTGGTGCGAAGCGGCATCCAGGGCGTGTTCGACGATCTGCGGCGCGATCGCGTGCATGCAGAGCTCGCGCGAAAACTGCAGGACGAGCTACGTCGACTGAACCGCAAGCTGGAAGACCTGCAGCGCGGCATTCAAGAAGTGCGCATGGTGCCCTTGTCGCAGGTGTTCGACAAGCTGCATCGCGTCGTGCGGCAGATGTCGCGCGAGTCCGAGCGCAAAGAGATTCAGTTCGTTGTCACCGGCGGTGATACCAAGCTCGACAAGCTGATGATCGAAGAGCTGTCCGAGCCGATGATGCACATCATCCGCAACGCCATCGATCACGGCATCGAAGATCGCGAGACGCGCCGCTCGCGCGGCAAGCCCGATCACGGAACCATCGCGATCTCGGCCGAGCAGCGGGGCAACAAGGTCGTCATCGAGGTCTTCGACGATGGAAACGGCATCGACACCAAGACCTTGGTGCAGCGCGCGATTTCCAAGGGCGTCATCTCGGAAGAAGCGTCGCGCAGCATGTCGCGGGACGAACAGATCAACCTGATCTTCTTGCCTGGGCTATCGACCCGCGCCGTCGCCGATCAGAACAGCGGTCGCGGCGTCGGCATGGACGTCGTCAAGACCAAGATCACGCGCATGGACGGCACCATCAACTCGTATACCGAGCTGGGCCAGGGCACGCGCTTTACGATCACGCTGCCGACGACACTGGCCATCATCAAGGCGCTGGTCATTCGCACGGCCGGACGCACCTACGCCATCCCGCTGAACTCGGTGACCGAGAGCTTGATGATTGGGTACGACCAGATCAAGACGGTCGAGCGGCGCGAGGTGTACATCCTGCGCAACCGCACCCTGCCCTTGGTCCGCTTGGACGAGATGTTTTCGCTATCGCGTCCCGCTGACCAGCCCGAGCCGACGCAGGGCTACATCGTTGTGGTCAAGCTCGCGGCCCAACAGCTTGGCCTTCTGGTCGACGATCTGGTGGGGCAGCAAGACATCGTCATCAAGTCGCTGGGGCGCGCGCTGAAGGGCATTCCCGGCATCGCAGGAGCGACCGAGCTGGGTGGACAACAGACCGCCTTGGTGCTGGATGTTCGTGCGGTGGCGCGTGAAGCCATGCCGCGTGCTGGGGAGGCCGCCTGATGTCGCAGGTGACCGGCATGGCCGCCAATACGCGATCGACGGGCCCGGTGCGCAGCGGCACCGATACTCGCAGCTACACCGATGTGCTGACGTTTCACATCGGCAACGAAGAGTACGGGCTGAGCATCGAGTACATCCGCGAGATCACAAAGTTCAAGCCGATCACCGAAGTCCCGCGCGTGCCCAGCTTCGTATCCGGAATCATCTTGGTGCGTGGTCAGGTGGTGCCGGTTCTGGATCTGCGCATGCGGCTTCGCCTGCCCGGCTCTGGTGCTGGCATTCGTTCTCGCATCCTGGTAGTCAGCCGCCCGGCGCTGGAAAGTGAAGTCGGCAGCGAAGATGAACGCGAGCCGTTTGGGCTGATCATCGACCGCGTCAATCACGTCGTACGCATCAACGATTCGGACGTAGAACCACCGACGGTGCTGGCCGGTCATGAGTCCGAGTTTGTGGCCGGCATTTCTCGGATCAAGCTTGCCGGCGAGGAAATCCCCAAGCCGGCGATGCGCTATGGCCCGGGCCTGGTCGCAGCCGAGCAATATCGCATCGTCATCCTGTTAGACCTTTTGCGCGTGCTGACGTTTGAGCACGGTGGATCGATGAGGTTCTGATGTCGCAAGAACGAAGACCTCTACGGCCCATCCTGGCGCCCAGCAAAGATCGCGTGGGCGAGAAGGACAAGAACGACCTCGTCCAGCTGTGTGGTTTCAAAGTGGGCGACGAGGAGTACGCACTGGGCATCGAGCGCATCAAGGAGATCATCAACCCGCTGCCGATCCGCCGCGTTCCGCGATCTCCGGCGATCGTCGAAGGCGTGGTTGAGCTGCGCGGGCAGGTGCTGCCCGTGATCGACATGCGTAAGCGCTTTGAAGTGCCGCCGCTGTCACCCGATGAGCTGGCCGATCACGCGATCATGCGGGCCCGCAAGTACCTGATCGTTCCCATCGATGAACGCAACCACGTTGGGCTGATCGTGGATCGCGTGTCCGATGTGCTTCGCGTAACTCGCGACACCGTCGGACCGCCGCCGCCCCTTACGCAGAACGAATACGCACGTTTCTTCGCCGGTGTCTGTCACCACCGAGGACGCATCCTCATGGTGCTGGCGCTGGATGCCCTTTTATCGTCCACCGAGAAGAGCAACTTGGCAGATCTAAATCAGGGCGCCAAGGGAGCATCGACATGACGGATCACGTTCCTGCTGCACACCTCGCTGAGATTGTCGCCATCCTGCGCGATGGAGACGAGGAAGCCCGCTTGGAGGCGGTGCGACAGCTCAGCAAAGAGCCCGCGGATCCTGCCGAACGCAAAGCCACTCTGGCCGTGCTGATCGACGTCATGGGTGACGACGACTGGCAAGTGCGCAAAGAAGCCGTGGCATCCGTCTTGTGCTGGACCGATCTGCCGCTTTTGTCCGAAGCGCTTGTCGAAGCCATGGGCGAACCCGACAACGTGGGTCGACGCAACGCCGTGATCGAAGCCGTCATGCGGCTGGGCCCGGTCTGCATCGATCCGCTGCTGCGCCACCTGGAACAAAAGCCAGAGCACCGCAAGGTCCTGGTCGATGTGCTGGGCACGTTTGGCGACCCGCGCGTCATCCCGGCACTGGGCAAAACACTGCACGACGAGGATGCCAATGTCCGCATCGCGTCGATGGAGCAGCTTGCTTCGTTCAGTGGCGAAGAAGTGCTGCCCGCACTGCGCGGTGCCTTGACCAGCACGGACACGCTGGTCGTGCTGGCAGCGCTGGATGGTCTGAATCGACAGCGAGACGGTCTGCCAGTCTCGGTACTGTTGCCACTGCTGTCGGAAGTTACGCTGCGCCCAGCGCTGATGACGGCCTTGGGTCACACGCAAGATGCCGCCGCGATTTCGCCGCTGTTGGAAGGCCTGATCGAAAAAGCGCGCGGTGCACGTGAGGCCGCGCTGGTCGGTCTATATCGTCTGTATCAGTCGCTGCCCGCAGCGGGTCGACAGACCATTGTCGATTCCATTCGCAAGCTGGATGAAAACACCGTCCGTTCAATGACGCGCGCGCTGATGGAAGCGACACCTCCGGTGCGCGAAGCAACCGCAGCGCTGCTTGGCTGGCTCGGCAAGCTAGAGCTAGTGCGTCCCTTGGTCTTGGTGCTTGGTGACAGCGATGCCAGCGTGGCGGAGTCGGCATCCCAGGCGCTTATCGACATGGATTCCGGCGACGCGGCCCTGCGCATTCTGGCCGACATCCTGCCCAGCGTGGATCCGCGCAGCCGCGGCAACGTCTGTCGCTTCTTCGCGCGACACGCCGAGCTAGTTACCAAGCGCGCCTCGGCCAGCCTGCGCGATCGCTTGGGGACCGTCTTGGTATCTGCGCTCACCGACAAGAATGCGCAGTCGGCCAGTGCGGCGGCCCAGGCCCTGGGATTGCTGGGTGACACCGGCCATCGTGCCCGTCTTCAGCAGCTGGCCAGCGGCGGCGGACAGGCCGGAACCTTGGCCAATGACGTCCTGCGCAAGCTGGATGCAAGCGGAACAGCAAAGACGGCGGACAGCGGTCAAGCATCGTGATCGCCATCGGCTCCGGCGCACAGGGCGCTAGCCGCCCACTCAGCCTGCGTCCACACGAGTTCGTGCTGCTGCGCGATCTGGTGGCGGATCGCCTTGGCTTGCAGTACGCCGACGAGCTGGCTTATCTACTGGAACGTCGGCTGATGCCTCGCGTCGAAGCGCTGGGCCTGTACAGCTTCCTCGACTATCACGACTACTTGGTCAACGCCGCCATCCCCGAAAGCGAACGCGATCGCGAGCTGGCCGAGATCTTCGAGCTTCTGTCCACGCGCGAGACGTACTTCTTTCGCGAGAGCTACCAGCTGGATGCGCTGCGCAGGGAGCTTCTGCCCCGCCTGCTGCATTCCCGTCGACACAGCAAGCGCCTGCGCTTCCTGTCAGCCGGCTGCGCCAGCGGTGAAGAGGCGTACAGCATCGCCATTTCCCTATGCCAAAGCGGCCTGCTGGAATCGGGCTGGGATGTGCACATCGTTGGCTGCGATCTTTCGCAGCGCGCGCTGGATACCGCCCGCCGCGGGACCTACGGTCGGTCGTCGTTCCGCCACATGTCCGACGCGATGATGCAGGACTACTTCCAGAAACAAGCGGATGGAACGCACGCGGTCAGTGACGATGTGCGGCGGCGATGCCGCCTGCGTTTTGTGCGCGCGAACCTAAGCGCCGCCGATCACGAATGGACGCAGTCGCAGCAAGACCACAGCGAGCTTGCGGGCCCATTCGATGCCATCTTCTGCCGCAATCTGTTGATCTACTTTGCCCGACCGCGTCGGCCGCAGCTGCTGTCTGGCCTGGCTGCGCGCTTGGCTCCCGATGGCTATCTGTTTCTGGGTCACTCTGAATCGCTGCACGATCTAAAGACACCCTTCGTGCTGGATCGGCTGGCAGGTGAGCTGGTCTATCGCCTGGCTGCGGGCACATCGGACATCGCAGCCGGCCGTGGGCAGGGTCGGTGACAGAGCCATGATTCCACCCAGCCAAACATCGCAGCCATCCCGACCGGGCCAGACCGGCGCATCGGGAGGTCCGTCAGCGGGCAGTCAGGGCCCGCTGCGCGTGATCATCGTCGATGACCAGTCGACGATTCGTCAGGCGATCTGCGACCTTTTGAAAGGCGCGCGCGACATTGAGATCATCGGCCAAGCGGCCGACGGCGATGAAGGGCTGATGTTGGTGCACAACGTCAACCCAGATGCCATCTTGCTGGATCTGGAGATGCCGCGGCTCGACGGGTTTACCTTCCTGCGCTTGCTGATGGCGAAGCGTCCAACACCCGTGGTGGTGGTGTCCAGTCACTCCTCGCGCGAAAGTGTCTTCCGGGCGTTGGAGCTTGGTGCGATGGAGTTCGTCGCCAAGCCGACGCGCATCAGTGGGGCCGGCGACCTGCAGCCGATCCGCGACGATCTGCTGCAGAAGCTGCGCATGGTGCGCAGCCTCAAGCTCGAGACGCTGGCCGCGCGCACTCGCGCCCATCGACTGAACCCGTCTTCTTCGCCCAATATGCAAGGGGTTTCAAACCCCGCGCACAGCGCGGTGCCAAACACCCAGGGCGCCGACGCGCGTTCGTCGTACAGCGACGATCAATATGCGGCGCGCCTGACTTCTGAAAACTCGTTCCTGCCAAGTCGTCTGATCTGCATCGGCGCGTCGACCGGTGGTCCACCGTCGATCCTGACGCTGCTGCAGGGCCTGGATTCGCGGCTGCCGGCGTCCCTTCTGATCACGCAGCACATGCCTGACATGTATACGCAGGCCTTCGCGGAAAGGCTGCGGCGCGCAACCCACTGGCCGGTGCGAACAGCGGTCGGGGGCGATGCGATTGCGCAAGGTGAAGCGCTGGTCGCAAGCGGCGGCAAGTCGCTGTGCGTTGTTCGAGAAGGTCCATTCCTGATCGTGCAGCCGCAGAGCTCTGCGCAGACGCCCGATGCCGGACCGGGTGGCCACTTGAGTGCTGCGGTTCCGATCGGGCTCGGCAGCGCACCGACGCCGTCCATCGATCGCATGCTGATCTCGGCTGCAAGCGCGATGGGCGACCGCGTCATCGCAGTGCTGCTGTCTGGCATGTCTGGCGAAGGCATCGCAGGCATTCAAGCGGTGCGCGCCGCCGGTGGACGCGTCGTCGTTGAGTCGCCTGAGTCGGCCATCATGACCGGCATGCCACAAGAAGCCATCCGTTCTGGCGCCGTGCACGACGTCGTACCGCTGCGGCGCATGGTCGACACGCTGACACACCTTGTCATGAGCAAGCGCTAGCGCAACGGCAGCGTACGCGCCCCAGAAATTGCCCGCCGCGCACGTTTTCCCCCCACGCGCGGCGACGGTTTTGATACAAGGTAACGTGTGACTCGTATCAGCATTCGCGCGCGAGGGCTCGCTGAGCCGATCACCAGCGAGGTGGGTCAGGGGGTCGCTCTCCTCGTCGGGCGAACTCCGGATCTGGGTCGCTTGCAGAGTCGACTGTCGGCGGGCACGCCGATGCCCAACCTGAGCCACTATCAGGTAGAGACGCTGCGCGTCGAGTCACCGCGCGTGTCGGCCAACCACTTGCTGATTTGGTGTGATGCCGATTCGACCTCGCTGATTGATCTAGGCAGCCGCAATGGATCCTGGCTGCGGCTGGCGGAAGGTCAGCGCATCTCGCTTTCGGGCGTGCTGGAAGTCACGGCAGACTTGGCCGGTCCGATCCAAGCGGAGTCCAGGCTGTCGCTGCCGGAAGATGCCGACTGGAGCAACGAGAAGCAGTTCAGCCAAGCAGTCGTGCACGCGCTGACCGAGTGGCTGCAGCGCCTGGGTGTAAGCGCCCAGTTGATCCACGTCACGCAGGCACGCGCCGAAGAGTCGGAGAGCAGCTTCCTTCTGGCTGACGACACCACGCTGCAGCTTCGCGGCATGGAGACGATCACGCAGGATTTTTCGTGGGCGTCTTTGCTGGATCGCATCCGCGCCTATGTCCACGAACAGAACCGACGCTTCGAGCAGTACCAGAAGCGCGGCGATGGGATGATCGTCGCATCGCGTGCACTGCGCGAAGTCCTGCGCCGCGTGGGCGATGCGGCGGCCCGCGGCCAGCGCTTGATCCTGCTGGGCCCGACGGGCGTCGGCAAAGATCTGCTGGCTCGCTGCTATCACCGATATTCGCAGCGCGAAAAAGGGCCCTTCGCGGCGCTGAACTGCGCGCTTCTGGACAAAGACCTGCTGTACGCCCAGCTGTTTGGTGCCCGACGTGGCAGCTTCACCGGAGCCGTCAGCGACATCATCGGCGCCGTTGAGTCCGCGCATGAAGGCCCCCTGTTCCTGGACGAGCTAGGCGAGATGTCCCTGGACGTGCAGCGTGCACTGCTGCGCTTTCTGGACACACGCGGCGAATACCAGCGCCTGGGTGACCCGCGACCGCGACGAGCCGACGTGCAGGTGGTCTGCGCCACCAACGTGCCCATCGACGATCCGACCTACCGCACCAACCGCTTCCGCGAAGACCTGTGGTATCGCCTGGCGGCCGCGGTCGTGCACGTTCCTCCGCTGCGCGAGCGGCCCGATGACATCTTGGCTTTCTTGATGGCGCGCGCTTTGCCAGGTGGCACGCTGCGCGTGTCCGAGGCCCTTGCCGACGATGCCCTCGATCTGCTGCTGGCCGATCCATGGCCTGGCAACTTCCGCGACCTAGAGCACTTCATCGAGCGCCTGCCGCTGACCAACGAACCGCAGAGCATCAGCCGATCGATCTGCGAAGCAGCCGTGCGACAAGGACGCGGAACCGACCGCAACCCATCGCAAGAGAGCCTGGCCCCGCGCGAACGCTTGGCCGTGCGGCGGCCTCGCACCGTCGAGACTATGCGAGCCAACGGCGCGCTGAACTGGCGCGATATTACGGCTGCAGCGGTCGATGCCTTCTTGGAAGACAACGGCGATGGCGCGCTGTCCTGGGGTCAGCTTCACGAGTACGTCGAAAAGTATCTGAAGCCCGTCTTCGTGGCCCAGGCCTGCGATCTGCCGCAGATCGATGAGCTAAGCAAGACGCTGAACTATTCGGCGCTGGCGCGACGGCTGAACGTAGCGGACGGCAGCACGATCAAGATGCACCTGGGACGCTACGTCGAACGCTTTCGCATCCTGCGCAGGAAGGGGCCCAGCGGCCCCGTGCCCTAGTCGTGGCGCGCCTGTAAGAGCGAATGCCGGCGAGCTTGACGGACGGGCCACACGCTTGCAAAGGCGTCCGTGCGTCTGGTTTGGGTCTGCCTATTTCGTGATATGAGGGCAGACATGCTTCGACCGTTTCGCGGCATCCGGCCGCAGCTTGATCCCAGCGTCTACGTCGCGCCAAATGCGTCGGTCATTGGCGATGTCCACATCGGTCCTCGATCGAGCGTCTGGTTCGGCG
>JAYRFD010000133.1:0-2512 GCA_041908565.1 Polyangia bacterium
CTCGTGCCGACGCAGGATCATGCGTGTCGACAGGCAGCCCATGGTGCCCGTGGCGTCATAGGCCAGCGCCTTTTCCGGATAGCCATAGCGGTCAATGCCCGAGGCGCTAAACAGCATGGCCAGCTGCCCTTCACGTACTCCCACCACGTCGGCCCCCACCTGAAGCACGCGCACCACGCCGGCGTTGCCCAGGATGACGCGGGGCTCGCCGCGCTGCTTGCAGACGTCAATCGGTTTGCGCTGCAGCGCGTGGTACATGTTCGCGCCCCAGGCGCCATACAGTGGCTCCGCGAGCACTTCGTCGGCAGCGATCGCGCGCAGAGAGAACTCCTCAAAGCGAAGCTCAGCCGGCTTGCCAACTTCGTCGGGTCGAGCTGGATACAGAAACCATGCCTGCGCACGCTGTGTCATAGAGGCCTTTCTTTTGTTCGGTCTGCAGCGGGGATAACCGTGGGTTTATCCGGCAATCATGCAGATTATTTTAATATTTCAACAAATACGAATATCAATTTTGACAAATAAAACAAAAGACAATGACGGATTGTTACCAGCCAAATAATTTCCTATTTATCAATCAGGCCCACGATGTGGGCGGTCATGGCTGCGACGTGGGGACAGTCCAGGGCTAGGCTGTTGGGAAGCTCGGTGCCCAGCGAATGCGACAGCACCTTGACCAGATCCAGGCCCAGCATGGAATCCATGCCTAGCTCGTCCAGGCGCTGCTCGGGCTTCAGGGCATAGCCGGCGGGCAGACCCAAGACGCTGCGCACCGCCGCATCGACCTGGGCCAGAACCTGGCTATGTCGTTCGCTGGGCAAGCACTGCGCAAGCTGTGCCCACGGGCCAAGCAGCAGCGCATCAGGCGCGGGCGCGGACGAAGCCGCCGGGGTCGGGGGCGCAGCGCCGGCCGCCCCAAGGTCCTCTGGCCGTGGATCTTCCGTTGGCAGCCGAGACGACAACAGCGCGGGCAGGGGCGCGTGGGTCGCGACGTGTGCCAGATCCGGCACGCGCAGACCAACCAGGGCCAGGCTTGCGGGGACGCAGTCAATCGTCGCAATACAGGCTGCCAGCGTCGACAGCAGCGAGGGCACAGGCAGGGCCTCGATGCCACGCCGCTCGCACTCTTCGGCGCGTAGCTCGGCCGCCATGCCGATACCAGCCACCGGGCCCAAAGCCAAGCTGACCGTCGGCAGACCGCGAGCCCGCTGCGCTTGCGCCCAGGCATCCAGGGCAGAATTGGCGGCTGCATAGGCCGCTTGACCTGGGTTGCCAAACCAGGCCGCCACGGAGGACAGACATACGAAAAACTGCAGCTCGGCACCGCAGCACCCGATCAGGTTCTGCGCCCCACGCAGCTTGGGAACCAGCACTCGATCGAAGTCTGCGGCGGTCAGCTTGGCCAGGGCTGCGTCGTGCAGCACACCGGCGGCGTGGAGGATGCCGCCAATCGGCGGCAGCTGCCCCATTCGACACGGCGAAAGGACGGCTTCCAGCCCCTGCGCGCAGCCAACGTCGACTGCCAACAGCCGCAGGTCGGCGTTCGCAAAGCGGGATCGTAGGCTGCCCCAAGATCGGCGGGTGGCGTCGGGCAGATCGGATTCAGCGCGGCGACTGAGCACCAGCACATGGCGGGCTCCCTGCAGAAGAAGGCTGTGGACGATTGCAAGACCCAGGCCGCCCAGGCCACCGCTGACGACGTAGCAGCGATCATCGCGTAGCTCGCCGCGGAACAGACGGCTGGGCAGAGCTTCGCGCTGGGCCCAGGGGGCGGGCTGCAAGTGGGGGCGAAGGAGTGTCCCATCGCGCCAGGCCCATTCCTGCAGGCCTCGCGGGACCTTGGCGACCGCGTGGCTGATCTGCGTAGCTAGCTTGGCTAGGTCCACCGGGGCGCCTTGCGACGGGCCTTCGACGCCATCGGGGCCGACTGCCGCGCTCAGATCGTAGAGGGCGCAGCAGCGCCCGGGGTGCTCGCTGTCGAAGCAGCGCAGCAGACCCCAAATGGCTGCCTGACTGGGATCGAGTCGGTCAGCGGGGCGGGCAGCGACGGCACCGCGCGTGACGACATGCAGTCGCATGCTGGATTGTCGAGCAGCCTGCTGCAGCAGCGCCAACGAGCTTGCAGTCAGCGCTGCTCCCGACAAGGACAGCGGGCGCAGATCAACGACGTGCAGGGCAGCCTCCGGTCGCCCGAGGGTGGTCAGATCGGCCCAGCCCGTGGTCGCATCGCGATGCGTGACCCACGGCACCAGCGTCAGATGGTGACCGTCGCTGACCAGCGCATCCCGCAGCCGCAGACCGCTACCGAACGCATCGTCCAGCACGGCGATGTGGCCCGGTCGCGGTGACGGTTCCAAAACCGGCGTGGTGTCGCCCATCGGCTGCCACTCCACCGCCCACAGACGACGGCGGTCGGCATGCGGGATCTGCCCCTGTTGTTCTTCGGACGAGACCGTCTCGCTGCGCACGCCACGCAGCGACAGCAGCGGAGCCCCCGAGCTGCCAAGCAGGTCCA
>JAYRFD010000134.1:0-7553 GCA_041908565.1 Polyangia bacterium
AGACCACCCACGATGGAGAGCTGAAGCAAGCCGCCCAAGGCCTGCTTGTGCGCCTGCAGTAACGCACGCAAAGCCGCACGACCTTCCGCCGACCTGTCCGCGTATGCCCGGCGAAGGACTGAACTAAGCGTCCTACCAGAGATCGCCGTCGACAACTGAGCAAGTCCCACAGTATCCTGATGACCTGGGGGCATCGGGGGACTGTCTCCCGTCGACGCAGCATGATTGGGCAGCGCATCGGCACGTATCGCATCGTCCGCGAGCTGGGCAGCGGCGGCATGGGCTCGGTCTATGAGGCCGTGCGCGAAGACATCGGTCGCCGCGTTGCCATCAAGGTGCTGCTGCCCAAGCACAGCGCGGATCCTCAGGTTGCTGCGCGCTTCTTTCTGGAAGCGCGCGCCGTCAGCATCATCAACCACCCGGGCCTGGTCGCCATTCACGAACACGGCATGACGCCAGATGGCCAGGCCTATCTGGTCATGGAATTCCTGGCCGGCCAGACGCTGCGTCAGCGCATCAGCGAGCCCCCTCCCCTTTTGTCCGCCAGCGTTCCCTTGATCCTGCAGGCCGCGCAGGCCCTGGCCGCCACCCACGACAAGCAGATCGTCCACCGGGACTTGAAACCCGACAACATGATGCTGGTTCCGGATCCGGTGGCGATTGGCGGCATCCGCGTCAAGCTGCTGGACTTTGGCATCGCCAAGATCAAAGACAGCAACGAAACCGACGGCATGTCGCTAAAGACGCGCACCGGCACGCTGGTTGGTACGCCGACCTATATGTCGCCCGAGCAGTGCCGCAGTCAGCCGCAGATCGACGGGCAGTCGGACGTGTACGCGCTGGGCGTCATCTTCTATGAATTGTTGGCCGGCAGTCCGCCGTTTCGCTCGGCAGCGTTGGGCGAGATGATGGCCCTGCACCTGTTTGCTCCGCCGCGTCCCCTGCGCGACTCGCTGCCGCAGATCCCGCCCGAGCTTGAGTCCCTGGTCCTGCGCATGCTGGCCAAAAAGCCAGAAGAACGACCGACGGCTGCGCAGGTGGTGACCGAGCTTTCGCAGCTGAAAGTACGGGACGAGGCTCTGGAGCGAGAGGTCGAAGACGAAGACCACACGCAGGCGGCCCTTTCGCAAGAGCAGATCAGCGATCTCGCCAACCGCGCCGCAGCCAGCCAAGACGAACGCAGCGTAAGCATGCAAGGGGCCCACGTGACCCCGACGCCGACGCCAGGCAGCATGCCAGCCCCTGGACGAAAGCGTCGCATGGGCCTTTTGCAGCTGGGCCTGGGCGCCGCATTGCTGATCAGCGGAGGTGTGTTCCTGGTGTCGCGCTTCGATTCCCAACACCGGATGTGGCGCGGCAATCCACAGCACGATGCTGCAAGCGATGGTCATACGACCGGTTCAGGTGATCGCCCCGATGCGTCGCAGCCATCGTCGGTCAGCGACCGCAGCACAAAAGACGGCGGCAGCGACGATCAGAAGCAGCCCGATACGTCGACGCGCGATGCAGAAGACCCGGTCGTAGCAGAGCTTCTGCAGCAGCTGAGCGAGACCAAAGGCAGCAAGGCGCTGCGCCTCATCAAGCGGGCGATCAAACGCAGTCCCAGCAGCGCGGCTCTGTATGAGCTGGCCTGCGAGTACCAGATCAAAGCGGGCAAGCCCGCCGAAGCAATCAAGAGCTGCGAGAAAGCGCTGTCGCTTTCTCCGTCGCGACCCAAGGCACGCACGCTGCTTCTGGAAGCCAAGCAAGCGCGCGAGCAGGCCGCCGGCGAGCCCGATGGCGACAAGGCCGACAAAGACAAGGGCAGCGCGGGCGATGCCAACGACAGCGCGCCCCCGGCAGAGCCCGCCCCCGCGCCTGCGTCGACGACCAGCCCCAAGAAGCCGGATGCATACAATGTGGACTTCCTGCGCTAGCGGGTTTGGTCGCAGCCAGCGGTCCGTGACCGACGGGGGCCGAAGCAGGGTCCAAGTCAGCGACGCGTACCGACAATCTTCGACGACAGAACAACGGCTGCGGCTGCGAATTCGGTGGCTGCTCTTGGTGCTGTTGTCACTGCCAAGCAGCCTGCATGCGCAGAACGGCAAGGCGCCTGCTGCAGCGACCAAGCCAAGCAGCGAAGCCGGCAAGCCAGGCAGCAAGGTGGTGCCCGCGCCGCGACCTGCGGTCACCTGTCCGGACCCGGTGCCCGCTGCGATCGACGACCCACTGGCCGACGAGTTTCGCGCGCACTACCAGCGCTCTGTCGAGCTGTATCGCGCCCGCGACTACGCGACCGCCATCGGCGAGATGCAGCGAGCGTACAAGCTGAAGCCGGTCTCGCGGCTGCTGTACAACCTGGGACAGTCGTTCCGCAAGCTGTCACAGCCACGCGAAGCGATCACGTACTTCGAGCTGTATCTGCAGACCGAGACCCTGGTTCCCGCCGAGATCCGGGCCGAGGTTCAAGAGTATCTGACCGAGCTTCGCGCGCTGCTTGCGGAACAAGAGCGCTCACGCGTGGTCGTAGTCGCTGGCAAAGCGCCGCCGCCGCGCTGGCTGCGACCGCTGGGTGGAACGCTTTTGGGCGTGGGCGCGGCGAGCATTGTCGCAGGCGCACCGCTGTGGGCCATCCACGGAAGCTGCACGGCGCCGCCGACGCCGCCGATGCAGACCTGCGATCAGGTGTTTGCGACACTGCCGCTGGGTGCTTCTTTGGTTGGGGTGGGCGGCGGTCTAGTCTTGGCAGGCTTGGGGCTGGTGGTGGGTTCGATCCGCCGCAGTCACGAGTCCGCTGAGAATGCAGCGCGCGGAGCGTCCAAGTCATCGCCCCGCGTACCACCGCCGCCTGCGCCGCGCGAAGGCCGTCCGGTCGCGCCCACGCCGACTGCCACGCCACCGTCGCCCCCAGCGCCGCCACCCGCGCCTTCCCAAGTGCCATCCAGCGCCGATCCAAACTTTGAGCCGCCCCCCGCGCCGCTGCAGTTGTCGCTGCGCACCGGATAAGCCGCCGCGGCCCCGCAGGAGGTTCCGATGCCCGCCGAACAAACCGCCCGTCTTGCGTGTGACCTTTTACCGCGTCGCCCAAACGCTTCACGCAGCGGACAGACACCGACTGCGGTCGCACAGCCAGGTCGGTTCTTTGGATGGCAGCCGCTGGGCTGGCTGACGTGTCTTTTGCTGGCATCCGGCTGCGACGCCTTGGTCAGCAAGAATCAGCAGAACTGCATCCACAATCCCGCGATCTGCGATAGCGAATCGGTCTGCAACCCCGTGCTTGCGATCTGTCAGCCGCGGATCCTGGGCGTGCTTGGCGGTTCTGCGACCACCAACGACAACCTTCGTTATGGGCTGTCGGGTCCGCTGGGCGTTTCGTTCTATGAATCGGCGGGCAGCACCAAGATGCTGGTCAGCGATACCGGCAACCATCGCGTGCTGATCTGGAACGATGTCCCGACGCAGAATCAGCCGCCCGATGTGGTCTTGGGACAGCCCGCCTTCGACACCAATGTAGCGGACTACAACGGATCGTCGGCCACGTCGATGACATCGCCACAGAGTGCCGTGATCCTCAACGGCAAGCTGGTGGTGGCGGACAGCGGAAATCACCGCTTGCTGATCTGGAATTCCATTCCGACCGTCAACTATCGGCCCGCGGATGTGGTGTGGGGACAGCTAAACAGCACAACCTCGGCGGCAAACCAAGGTCGCGGCGCGGCGAATCCGCTGGCTCGCGGCGTCAACACGCCGATGGTTGCCGCGGCCGGCAGTCGCTTGGTGGTGACGGACTCAGCCAACAACCGCATCCTGATCTTCAACAGCGTCCCTGTCTCTCGCGATGCCTATCCCGACTATCTGATTGGGCAGTCCTTGTTTACCGAAAACGCCGTCTTACCAATCGGAGCCGACAGCATGAGCCGCCCCACCGGCGGCTGCGCCTACGCCTCAAGCGGCGGACAAGAGTACCTGTTGGTGCCCGACATCAATCGCGAACGCGTCCTGGGCTGGAATCTGACGACTCTGTTGCAGACGACGGATCCCAAGGCGCCGCCCCCCGCACCGGTCGCTTCGTTGGTCTTGGGTCAAGCAACCTTCACAGGGGCCAGAGCCAACGCATTTACCGGCGCCAACTATCCAGCCGGCCTCAACGGCCCGGGTGGTGCCTTTGGCTTCGGCAATCGCGTCTGGATCGCCGACAGCTCCAATGATCGCGTGATCGGCTATGGCCTCAATCAGCTGTTTCCGCCGCCCAGCTTGCCGCCTGCGATCTCGCCGCTGCCACAGGTCGTGCTGGGACAGCCTGCCAATGCAACGACGTACTCTGGGGCTCTGGATATTGCGCCTCCGGTGCAGACCAGCATGGACAACCCGCGCAGCATCGCGGCCACTCGCAGCTATCTAGCGGTCGCGGATGCCAACAACAACCGAATCCTGATCTGGAGGGCCGATCCAGACACCATCACCAGCAGCGCGCTGCCCAGCCTGGCCATCGGACAGCCACTGGTGGCCGGCACCAATCCCAGCTTCACATCCCGGCTGCTGAACGCGCGGCGGACCATCGATGAGACCAACTTGAACGCACCGCGCAGCATCAGCGGCTACGGACCGCACTTGTTCATCGCCGACCGCGAAAACCACCGCGTGCTGGGCTGGGACATTGCGCCGGGTGCTCCTACGCAGATCACAGGCGCACGGGTCTTGGGACAGCTGGACCTATCGTCTGCGCGTCCCGGCAAAGGATCGACCGGCACCAGTCACCCCACCGGCGTGGCGGTCAGCCCAGACGGCAGCATGCTCGCCGTGGCGGACACCGATAACCATCGCGTCCTGATCTGGGATGGCCTGCCCATGCAGACGGGAACAGCCGCCACGCGGGTCTTGGGACAGCCGAGCTTGGATCCAGCGAACAATCAGAAGAACCAAGGTCACCTCGCGAATTCACTGCAAGGGAACGAGCTGTCGTTCCCATCGGCCGTCGCCTTCGCCGCGGGCCAGCTTGTGGTGTCAGACAGCGACAATGATCGCCTGCTGCTGTGGCCGACGACCGCGCAAAGCGGCGACACCGCAAGCACGGTCCTTGGCCAGCCGGATATGAAGGGCAGCGTCGCCTTGCTGGGGCCCCAGGGCCTATCAAACCCCAGCGAGATATCCAGCGATGATCGCTATCTGTACGTGGCGGATACCGGTAACTTTCGCGTGCTGGGATACCCGCTACCACTTTCGGGATCGTCGGCCAGCGCTAGCTTGATCCTCGGCGAATACGATTACCTGGAAGGCTCTCGCGAACGAGCGAGCCTGACCAGCGTGAACGCGCCGCGCGGCGTCCTGGCGCTACGCAACCTGCTGGTGGTGGCCGACACCCTGTACCATCGCGCACTGGGCTTCCGCCCACCCTACACCGATGGGCAAGCGGCAACCGGCCTGTTCGGGCAGCCCAACAGCGACGCGGGACTGAATGCTCCCAACAACGGCGGCATGCGCCTGAACACGCTCAACACGCCATCGGGTCTGTACGCAACCGAAGACGCGATCTACATCGCTGACACCGGCAACAACCGCATTCTGGTGCTGTCGCCCTGGCTGTGATCGAAGCCTGCGACCGCGATGTTTTTTCACGACAAGACGCATGCGCGATAGGGTGTGACCATGCTCCGTCGAATCGAACCCTGGCGACGCGCACGCCGCCTGTCCGCAGGCGCAGCGGTCGCGGTGATCGCGCCCTCTGGCCCCGTCCCTGAAGATCGATACTTCCGTGGTCTTTCGTGTCTGTCCGCGCGCTATGCCGTCCGCGATACGCCGGGCACGCTGGCCCGACGTGGTTACCTGGCTGGCGATGATGGGCGACGCCTGGCCGAGCTACGCTGGGCGCTTTCCGACCCGCTTGCGCAGGCTGTGTTCTGTGCCCGCGGTGGCTATGGCCTGCTGCGTCTGTGCAACAAGCTGCGCGCACTTTCCGACGATGCCCAGTCGTGCAGCGATGTGCCGCTGATCGGCTTTTCCGATATCACCGTGCTGCATGCGATGTCGGCGCTGCGTCGGCAAGTGTCGATTCACGGTCCCGTGGTCACGCAGCTTGCCGATCTACCTGCCGCGGATGCTCAGGCGTTGTGGGCCCTGCTGGAAGATCCGGCCCCGCCGCCGCCGCTGTGCGATCTGACGCCGCTGTCGTCGGATCGCAAGACCGTCCACGGTCGCCTTCTGGGCGGCAATCTTGAGATGCTCTCGCGCCTGTGCGGGACGCCGCTTGCCGCAGCGCTGACCCCGGGCGAGCCCGTCGTGCTGTTGATCGAAGAAGTCGGCGAGGCGCCGTATCGCATCGATCGTTCGCTGACACAGCTTGCGACTTCGGGCTTGCTGCGCGATGTCGTGGCGTTTGTGGTGGGCGATCTGATCCGCTGCCAGCGCCCAGCCGATGCCGTCGATCAGCCCGACGGATTCGACGTGATCGCCGAACGCGCACGGAGCTTCGGCATTCCTGCATGGACCGGCGCCCCGATTGGACACGGCGAACGCAATCGCGCCGTACCGCTTGGCATCGGCGTCACGCTGGACGGCGTGACAAAGCAGCTTCAGTTCCACTCCGCCGCTGTTCTTTAACGCTGCAAGCCCGCACAACTTCTCGCTTTTTTCGCCAGCTGCCGACCCGCCGGCCGCTGCATCGCCCCGTTTCCCGACGCTGCACGATTCCTGATACGCTACCCAGGCCGCGCGTTTTGTTGCGCGCTGTCAGTGACTTGCAGGGGGGAACTTGCCGTGAAAGCTACGCACGCCTTGAGCCACGGGGCCATCGCCACCGGGGAAACCACAACCATCTCGCTGGTGCTTCGCTTTGGGGCCGATGACAAAGCGGAAAAATCAGAGCCCGCTTCGCGCCGGCCGCTGAACCTGAGCCTGGTCCTCGATCGATCGGGATCCATGGGCGGAACGCCGCTGCGCCAGGCCATCAGCTCGGCCCAGGCTTTGGTCGATCAGCTGACCGACAAAGACCGGCTTTCCGTTGTCACCTTTGACGATGAAATCGACACCTTGGTTGCGCCCACCTTGGTCACCGACAAAGCCGCGATCCGCGGTGCGATCTCTCGCGTGCGAGCGGGAGGCACAACGAACCTGTGCGGCGGCTGGGAAGCAGGCGGCAAGCACGTCGCGCAGCACCACTCACAACAGCAGGTGAACCGCGTCCTGCTGCTGACCGATGGGCACGCCAACGTCGGCACCACCGACACCCCAACGCTGGTCAAGCTGGCCCAGCAGAAGGCCGCGACCGGCGTGGCCACCACGACCTTGGGCTTCGGCACCAGCTTCAACGAAGACCTGCTGATCGGCATGGCTCGCGCTGGCGAGGGCAACTACTACTACATCGAATCGCACGAAGATCTGTCGCAGGTCTTTGGCATCGAGCTAGAAGGTCTGTCGTCGGTCTGCGGACAGAACCTGCAGGTGACCGTGGAGCCACAGCCCAGCGTGACCGCGGTCGATGTCCTAAGCCTGTACCCGACCCAAGAAAGCGGCGGCAAGTACACGATCACCGTCGGTGATGTGTACGCCATCGAAGACAAGGTGTTGGCGCTGGATCT
>JAYRFD010000135.1:0-5346 GCA_041908565.1 Polyangia bacterium
GGCGCTGTCTTCAAATCAGCGACGGTATCGATGGATCGCGTGCTGTTCAGCAGCAACTACGCCGGCGTCACGCTACAGGGCAGCACGGTGAACATCACCAACGCCGTTTGGACCGCCAACTTCATCCCGACCGGCCAGAACTTGATCGACGTGATCGGCGGATCCGGTGGGCTGCAGTTCGCGACCATCTTCAAGAACATGGCGGCTGCCACCGCATCGAACGTGTTGGCATGCCAAAGTGCCAGCGCGTTTGCGATCAAGAACTCGATCGTCGCGATGAACGGCGTGTCGCAGCAGCTTGGAAGCGCTTGCAGCGTGGCAGCGGGCAGCGTTGTGGTGGGCAGCAGCGACCCCGCAAGTGGCCAGATCAAGCAGGACCCAACGTTCGTCGACCCAGCCGTTGGTGATCTGCGCTTGAAGGCCTTCGATCCGGTGAACACGCAGTACGTCATCGACCGAGCGGTCAATGTCAGCAGCAGCGACAAGAACGTCGACCACGACTTCTATGGCACGGCTCGTCCGCAAGGGGCTGGCTACGACATCGGCGCTGTCGAGTTTGTCCCCTAAGAGACCGGCTTTGCTTCGTCTTGGGCGATGGCGAAAACGTCCTCATCACCTACGGGAATCAGACTTCCCAGCCGCGCCCCGCGCGGTACTGCGCCTGCATGCCAAAGCTACGAACCGGCTGGCGGTGCTGATCGTTCTGCTTAAGGACGTGCGACACCGTGGCGTCATCCGCATCGTCGAGCATCAGCACGCCGCGAATCTCCAGGTTGCTTTTGCGCAGCAGCGTGTTCATGCCTTCGCCTGACTCGTACGGTTGGTAGCGAAGGTTGGAATAGCTCATGTGATTGATGCGCAGAAGCTGTCGGCGCAGCACATTGGGCACGGTCGTGGCCGCTTCTTTCACGATGGCGAACTTCTTCTTGTTGTCCTTGTCGATCGACTCGTAGCCATCTTGTTTGCTGATGCCGCTGTATCGATCCTGCAGGAAGATTCGCAGATGCGTCCCAGCATTGATCACCACGCCATTGGTGTTGTTGCCGTCAGTCAGCCACGTGCGGACGTCGCAGAACTCGGGGACATCTTTCTTCAGGCGACCCATGCCCAACACTTTGCCGCGAAGCTCACCAACCGTTGGCCACTCGATCTGCGTCGAGTCGAAGCGGTGCAGGGCGTTGCCGAACGTGTCGCGGACCATCTGACGTAGCTCTTTCGAAAGGTCTGCTTTGGACGTCGCGCCCTGCTGCTGAAAGATCAAGACGACGAATTCGCGCGGGTGCCGCGTCAGCCAGATCTGGATGTCGTTCAGTACCTCTTCCAGCGTCAGCCCAACGTAGATGACGTTGTGGTACATGCCGATGTACCAGTTCCAGCCGCGCGTCCAGCCCACGCGTAGATCCAGCACGCGAACGCCCAAATCAAGCTGTTCGCTGATGCTGTGGCGCTGTGCCCAGGTTCCCGGCGTAGTCCACGAGTCTTCGTCCTTGGTCCATGAGGCTGCGTCATGGGTCCCCGGAAGCGCTAGCTCGTTGATATGAACGCCATCCTTGATCGACGAGAGCCAATCACTGTTCATTGCGCGGTCCCCCCGTGCGCATGCGCGAAATGCCTTCAGGGGATCGTAGAAGCGAGCCTTCCGACGGGTCAAGCCTCGTCTGAGAGGCCGGGCAGATCCAGATCTTGTCTTTACACGACATGCGGATCAGGCAGCGCTGCGGTTGATCCGCGCAGAAGGTTGGCAAGCGCCTGGAACCGCAAGCGGTGTTCCTGCTGCGGACCTTGTTACCTGCTATGGCTGCGGCTCAAATCCGGACCAGCCGATGAGATCGATCGCGCGGCCCGCGACGGAAGGGCCGCCTTGCCTCTTCGACGTGCCGCAGACATCTTCGCGCGCAGTTCAGCAGAACACTTGCGTTTCGCCTTGCTAGTCGGCGCCCCACAGATCGATCACAGGCGGCGGTGCGCTGACGGGGACTGCGGGGGCTTCGGGGGCGGGCAGGGGTTCGACAGAGCGAAGCAGCGCCCAAAACGCACGCTCGTGACGCGAAAGCCCGTCGGCCTGCAGCGATTCCAGCTGCACGATGTAGCTGTAGTGGGCATCGGCCAGCGCAGCCCACTGCCGGAAGAACGGCACGCCCTTTTCGTTGCGCCCAGAGACACGCTGCTGAGCCGCAAGTAGCGACGGCGCGACATCCGGTTTGGCCAGCTGCGTAAGGGTGACTTGGCCGACCTGTTGTTCTGCCTGGATCAGCTGCTGCAGGAGCTCTGCGGGCGGCAGCAGCGCAGGGTTGGCTGGGAACACGGTGACCGATGACGGATCGCGGGGGAAGCCAGGCGGAAACCACTCGGTCGCCAAGCTGCGCGGCAGCCCCTGCCAGCCGGGCGGCGGCGCGTACACGAAGCGACGGCGGCGACGACCCAGGCCCAGCGAATCCTGCGCGATCAGTGTGCGCAGATCGCGATGGAAGTCTGCAAACAGGCTGGGCTGCGTCACGACGCCTTGCAGCAGGGACTGAAAGTCGTCACCGAACACGGCGCCCACATGGCACTCGGCTGGGCGGCCTTCGATCTGACCTCGCAGCACGGTATGGGCTGCGTATTCTCCTTCGGTGGTCAGGATGCGCTCGACCGGCAGCGCTTGATCGACGCGGAACATTGGTCGTCGAGACAGCGCCAGATCAACCAGATCGCGCATGCGCTGCAACGGGCGGAGCCGTTCTTGGTAATGCACAGCCGCTGCGGCGGGGCCGTTGGGATGAATGAACAGGGTGATGTCACCGCTGTAGCGCCGCTGCCAGCCAGGTAGCAGGGGAATCATGGATCCATCGTATTCGGTTGGCGATGAGTTGAAGTAGAGTTTCACCATGGCCATACGCGCGATGCAGGTTCAGCTGGCTGTCCCTGGACACTGGCCGATCCAAGAACAGCCCGATGGTGCGACGCGGGTCATTGTTCCCGGGCACGAACACAGCCCCGATCTTTGGCTGACGGTGCGGCCTCTTTTGCCGTTGCCCTTGGATCCACGTCGTTGGGTGCAGACAGCGCCGCTTGCCGTCGAATCTGATGGGCAGATTGCTCGGCTGGACAAGACCGAGGCGACGCAGACCACGGCAGGGTTTCCGCTGTGGCTGGCCTATTCGCAGGTCACTGTCCGCAGCGGCTCGGGCGAGGCTGGCAGTCTGGATGCCAATGTCGCGCGGACTCCGATCCACGTGCGCGTGCACGCCTTCTATCAGTTCCTGGAATACGCCGCCGAAGTGGTGATCGTGGCGACGTCGTCGGCTCGCCTGCAGGCGCACTTGGACGAGCTTGTGCAGCTACTCAAGAGTGCGAAGCCTGACTTTCGTGGCCCGCAAGTTGTCGCTTTGTCCGAGCTATGGGCGCCTGCTCAGACCGACAGCGGCGCGCAATAGAACCACAGCGGATCGTCGGGCACCGGGTTGGCACAGCGCACAAATCCGTGCTGTTGGTACAGCGACTGCGCTGCGACGTTGTCGGCGGCAACGTGAAGCGACAGGTGGCGAAGCGCGGCGCGGCGGCTTTGGGCGATTGTGTCCAGCAGCAGCCCACGAGCAATTCCTAGGCGACGGTATCCCGGGCGCACGTACATCTCGGACAGTAGGCCGCTTTGCATCTGTTGTAGCCACGTCGACAGCGCTTGCACGCCCAGCGCAGAGCAGCTTGTCGTGGCCTGCCACAAGGTCTCCCAGGCTGGCGATGGCTGCAGCAAGATCAGCGCTTGTCCGACGGGAAGTCGGCCCAGCTTGGCCACCCGCAAGAGCGCCTGCCCATTCACAAGTATCGGCGCTAGCAACGACCACTCTGCCTGCGCAGGTTCGTCGCGCAGCGCAGTTTCTGCTGGTTGCAAAAGCGACTCTAGCCGCAGATTGCGAAGCGTCATCGTCGAATTTGGGGCGACACGCAGCCCCCCTTCCTATCGACGCGGCGAACTGGCCACGTGCGCATCAGGATTGCACAACCTAATGCCCAAATGACCGATGATTTGAGTGAGCGATCGAGAGTACGATGAACGACGCAGCCTCGGAGAATACCGACCGAGGCGCGCGGACCGATTCTGCGATGCCCTGCGCATCGCGCACAGTGAGGAGGGGCACACATGGCGGGGTTTCTAAATACGCTGAAGAACGTCGTCGGCATTGCAGGTGGTGGCCTGACCGCAGCGGACGACAAAAAGTCGCTTCCGGATCGCATCATGGGCGGTGTCGGGGCGGTGGGAACGGGTCTGGGCTGGCTGGGGTCGGCGCTGGCTCCTGGCTTGTCGGCGACAGCGACCAGTGGCTTTGGGGCTCTTGGTGGCATGGGCATGGGCGAGCTTGGCGCGACTGTGGTAGGAGCCGGTGAAGCCTTCGGTGCTGGTGCTGGCATTGGCACAGCAGCGGTGCCGGCGGCCGCGGTCTTGGGCTCCGCAGCGCTGGGCTATGGTGCGGGACGGCTTTTAGACAACGGGGTGGGCCAGGTCAGCCGCATGATGGGCGGTGACGGTCGCAGCCTGTCGGATCGCATCGGCGACGGCATGTTTGACGCACTGGGACCGGGCCCTGGTTTGTGGCTGGCCGATCACTTGCCCTCGTGGGCGCAGTAGCTTCGGCTGGGTCCTGGCCATGCCCAGGGAGCTGAGGCACACGGCCATGCGGCCAAGGGGCCCGCGTAAGTCGTATCTGCATGCGCCCAGGCTGCGCGGATCTAAACCGCTGCCAGCCATGACGTCGCTGCGGATGCCGCGGGCCTATCGGGTCGGCTGCCCGCCAGATTCTTCAGAAGCTTCGGATCCTTCCGCGCGACGCATACAGCGACCCCGGACAAGCTGAATGCACAGATTCAGCGCCGCGCGCTGGCTGTCGGGGCGGGCCAGCCCTTGACCTGCGATGTCGTAGGCGACGCCGTGATCGGGAGACGTCCGCACGACGCGCAATCCCAGCGTCACGTTGACCGCTTCATCGAAGTCCAGCAGCTTGAGCGGAATCAGTCCCTGATCGTGATACATCGCAATCACGGCATCGGGTCGCTTGCTCGGCGGGCCATGCACGGCCGATCGGAAGAGAGAATCAGGCACCAGCGGGCCGACGATGCGAACTGCGGGTTCGTCCTTCAGCCGGGTGCGTGCCGCTTCGATCGCGGGTGCGATCAGGCGGACCTCTTCGTCGCCGAAGTGACCTTGCTCACCCGCGTGCGGGTTCAGGCCCGCCACCCACACACAGGGCGAAGCAATCGCAAAGTCCCGCATCAGGGAATCAACCACGGTGAGGATCGTGTCGGCAAGCCCGCCAATCGATAGCTGCCCCGCTACATCGCGCAGCGCCACGTGCGTCGTCGCCAACGCCA
>JAYRFD010000136.1:0-1745 GCA_041908565.1 Polyangia bacterium
ACGAAGAGCCCCGTCCACAGCACAAGCCGCGGCTGCCGTCCCAGCCGTCTCTGCGGCGCCAAGAACAGAGCGTTTTCCGTCAGAAAGCGGTGCCATGGGCTGCCGGTCTGCAGCCAGCCGCTGGACAGCGCCCGCGCCAAGCCCTGCTGGTAACGCTGCCGCAGCGACGCCAATGCATCGTCCGGCAGATCCAGCGACCAGCCCAAAGGTCCTCGCAAAAGTGGCCACTTGTCGGGCAGGACCACTTGCCAGCCGAAGGCATTGCCTTGTAGAAGCGGCACACAGGCCTGCGCAACCCGCAGAGGAACCGACCCGCGCAGCGTCGGAGACCGCCGTTCAAGACGAAACAGACCGTCCAGGGCATCGGCGACCGAGAAGCAGACCAGATCGGCCATGGCAGCCTGGCTAGCGACGGGGGCGCTTGGCCGCGTTCTGAATGGCCAGCCACAGCAGCCGATCTTGCGGCGTGCCCAGCAGGCGCAGACATTCCCCCAGTCTCTGACGGTGCGGCAGCGAAAAATCCTGCGCCGCCAAGGCCCGCACACGCGCGGCCAACGCCGGGCTTATCGACGAGGATGGGCCTGCAGGGCCAGCCCGACGAGACGACGGCGACGCCAGCAGGCAGACCTCTGCCGCGGCCAGGCTGGCGATGCTGGGATCGCTGCTGTTCAGCGCGATTTCGGACAAAAGCGGGCTGCGTTCGTGCTGGCCAAGCACCGCCAGGGCACTCATCGCGGCACGCTGCACCGACGGCGCATCACTGGATTGAGCCAGCTTGGCCAAGGGAGCAGCCAGTCCGGTCCACGCCCCGACGGGCAGCGCCGACAGCGCCAGCAAGGCCGCTTCACGCACCGGACCCGCGCCGCCCGACGCAGCATCCATGGCGACGGCCAACAGGCGTCGAGCGACCTCGCTGACTTCGGGCGTCAGATCGGCGCTCTGCGGGGGACCGACGAAGTCGCTTTCCCAGTGGGCTTGGCCGATGCCTTCGCCCATGCGCTGCAGCGTGTCAGCCACCGACTTGGTCATGGCATCGTCCAGACGGCCGCCTCGCAGAAGCGGCAGCGCGGTGTCCAAAAAGACCGGCAGAAGCTGACAGGCACGCTCTGGATGCTGCAGCGAATACAGGCCCAGGCTGCGCATCAGCACCGACGCTGGCTTGCTGTGACCGCGCGACGCGCTCTCGCTCCATAGATCCAGGACGCGCTTGCCCCCCAGACGAGCCGCCAGGCGCTCTAGTTCGACGGGGTCACTGGAGACGGCGGATAGCTCGCTTTGACGCGGCAGCGCCACATCGATGACCCCTGGCAGCGCCGGAGTCCCAAGCGCCACGGCCAACCAGCCCAGCCAAGCCGCTAGCACGCGCGCCTCCCCTGCCCGTCCTGGGCCCTGCCCCGCGGCCTGTCCGCCTGGTGATGGGGACCTGGCCTCTTGATGCGGCTGCGTCGCATTCTTTACAGCGTACTCGCGACGGGGTGAGCGCGATCAAAAATTCGCGTGCCATTCCGCAGGCTTGCGCGTCCGCATAGGGCCAGACTACCAACATGGGCAGCGGCGCGGGCAGCGGCGCGGGCAGCGGCGCGGGCAGCGGCGCGGGCAGCGGCGCGGGCAGCGGCGCGCGATCTGGGCCCTTGCATTTCGGGGGTTTGACATAGGACCGTCTGTTCAGTAGGCTGCCAAAAGTTCAGTTCCCCCCCCCCGCTTAAATTCCGAAGATCCCGACGCAGCGGCGAGGTCTGCCGGAT
>JAYRFD010000137.1:0-1560 GCA_041908565.1 Polyangia bacterium
CCATATGCAGAATGCGTATTCTTTCCGATAAAAGAGTTTTATTCTTGTCGATTTATTATCTGTTTGACTGATTCGTGGGCTTTTATTGGGGGGATAGGGCCAGGGGCGACTGGGGGGGGACTTGGTTGGCTGGGGCGGTCGGGGCTGGCGCGATGGGGGACGGGGCGATGGAGAGTTGGGCGCGGTCGGGAAGGACCTGCAGGCGGGTGCCCAGGGGGGCTGATACGCTGCGCAGGCGGTCGAGGACCTCGACGGCGGCACGTCCCTGCGCAGGCTGCGGAGCGACGCCGCGATGGGGGACGGAGCGGGCCACAGCCGGCAGGAATTCGACGCGCCCGATGGCCACCGGATCGCGTTCAAGCTGCACCCGCAGCACACCGGTCAGGCGCGGCGGCCCCGACGCATCGGGAAACAGGAAGTTGCCCAGAGAATAGGCGATAAGGCCCCGTCGATACGGTTCCAGCCCCTGCAGCACGTGCGGGTGGTGGCCGACGACCAGATCGGCGCCGGCGTCGATCAGGGCATGGGCGGCTCGACGCTGGGTTGGGCTGGGCAGGTCGGTGAACTGATTGCCCCAGTGCAAAAGGACGACCAGCACATCGTGATCGGCGCGGGCCTGGCGCAGAAGCGGGGCGATGCGCTGGGGCAAAAGGGCGGTGTCGCAGACGGGCAGGCGGGGCGTCGATGCGCGCTGCACAAGCGGCACATTTAGCTGCGTCGTGGCGGCGACGATGCCCAAGCGCAGACCGCCGACGTGCAGCGTCTTTACGACAAAGGGCGACGAATCGGCGGGCAAGCGCGCTTCGCCCAAGGGGGTGATGCCCTGCGCGCGCAGCAGGGCCGGAGTCTGAAGCAGGCCGGCCTCTTTCAGATCGGCGGCGTGGTTGTTGGCGACGCTGACCGCCCCGATCCCCGCCTGGCGCAGAATCGCCAAGGCCCCGGCGGCGGCACCAAAGCGGTACTTGCTGTTCACGGGACTTCGCGCCGGCAGCGTCGATACGATCGGCGTCTCAAGGTTGGCGATGCTCAGGTCGGCGGCCAGCAGATCGGACACCGCGGCAAGAGGCTGCTGTTCCGGTCGATGGTGCCGGGCATAGCCGCGACTGTGAAAGTGGCCAAACAGGATGTCTCCGACGAAGGCCAGGGTCACGGGCCGCCCCGCCGTCCCCGGCGCCGCCTGCGACCCGGGCCCCTGTGTCGATGTCGATTCCGCACCTTGTGTCGATATCGCCTCCGCGGATCTTGTCGCTTTCGGTTCCGGGCCTTGTGCTGCTTTCGGTTCCGGGCCTTGTGCTGC
The DNA here is from genome assembly GCA_041908565.1 of Polyangia bacterium. Taxonomy (GTDB): domain Bacteria; phylum Myxococcota_A; class Polyangia; order Palsa-1104; family JAEUJZ01; genus JAEUJZ01. The sequence goes on from JAYRFD010000137.1 coordinate 1,298, forward strand.
TTTCGGTTCCGGGCCTTGTGCTGCTTTTGATTCCGGGCCTTGTGCTGCTTTCGATTCCGGGCCTTCTGTCGCCTTTGCGTCCCGGCCTGACTTGGCGCCATTTTCCGTCGAGAGATGACCAAGATCGGCGGAGTTTTGTGTTGAAGAATGGGAAGTAGCCTGTGCGGCAGTCGCAGCCTGTGCCTGTGGGCCTGTCTGGGGGGAACTCTGCCGGCCAATTTGTGGCGCAGTCGGCGGGCCAGTTGGCGGCGTGGGCTGTTGGC
>JAYRFD010000138.1:0-8101 GCA_041908565.1 Polyangia bacterium
AGGCGGGACGCAGCTACTTTTGGATTCGCGCATCATCGCTGCGTTCTTGTATGCGCAGCCCGGACGATCGCCTGCGCCTTTGGCTGACTCGCAGTTACCACTTGCACCGACGCTGTTTCATGACGCGGCGCGCTGGGATGACGAAAACGCTCTCAGCATTTTGGACGCCGCGCAGGACAGCCTGATCAACCTGTTCGTGCTGGAACTCGACGGCATCACGCGCACCCAGTCGCCGTATCTGCAGCGCCAGTACGAACGCGTGCAAAGCTGCTTGGGCTGGCTGGATGCGCGGCTTGGCGAGCACGCCTGGTTCCACGCTGACCGATTTTCCTACCTGGATATCGCGCTTGCCTGTTCGCTGGACTGGGCGCAGTTCCGCGATCGATATCCCGTGCGTCAGCATCGCAACCTGGCGCGGGCCTTGGACCAGCATGCCGATCGTCCGTCGCTGTCGACGACGCATCCGCGGCTGGCGGCCAACGCGGCCTTGCCCAAGGCGGGCAAATAGCTGCGGTTACAGAAGCTGCAAGGGCGCCGCGGTCACCAGATCCAGGAACTCTTGCCGCGAGGGTAGCTGGTCGATGAAGACGCCGCGCATGGCGCTGGTGACCAAGCGAGCTTCGTGTGCTTCGACGCCACGGGCCGCCATGCACATGTGCAGGCCCTCGACATAGGCCGCCGAGCCCAGTGAGTCGAGGCGCTTGAACAAAAGCTCTGCAAGCTCGTGCGTCAGGTCTTCTTGCAAGACCGGACGGCGCGCCATCAGCCGGATCAGGCGGGACAGCTTGCTGATGCCGACGACGCGGTCCCGCGGGATATAGGCCAGTGATACGCGATACACCACCGGCAACAGGTGATGTGGACACAGGCCAAAGCAGATATTGTGCTTGCTGATGACCATATGGTCATAACGGGCAGGAAACGTCTTGCTGACCAGATCGTCGATCTCGGCGTTGATTTCGCTGACCGGCCGCACCATTTCTTGCGCCGCTTTGGCAGCCCGCTGGGCTGTTTCGCGGAAGTTGTCGTCGGTGTGTGTGTCATAGCCCATCAGGGCATAGGCTTCTAGGATTTGCTGATACGCCTGCTCAAGCAGTGCGTGTGCTTTTGAGTTGGGCATGGATCGCCTTGCGGGTGGTTTCGTGAAACAGGCAGACGAAGAGACGGTCAAACTGATATTTCGCGAGGGATGCGTGGAACTATTTTTATGGAAAAATAAATATCTCTGAATTTCTATTGATGATAGAGAACATGGCAATAATTTGCGTTGATTGATTAATGGCGCCGACGGGCACTTAGATAGATGCCGACGTCGATGCTTGCGTCACACGGAAAAGCAGGGCACTGACCCAGGCCGCCAAGGCCAGACCCAGCGGAGCACCGGCGTCGACCCAGCGTGCCGCTTCATACCCGTCCAGGCGCAGGTCGTCGAGATCGGGCATGGGCAGCGTCAGCGCATACGGCGTGAAGCGAATCTCTCGATGGGACAGCACGTGCGTGAAGGCGGGCAAGCGCTGAGCGCCGGCGGTCTGCGATCCGCGGATTCGTAGGCCAAGCCGCGTCTGCAGCAGGCGCAAAAGGCCCGCATCTGGGGTCTCTTGCGGCTCGCCAGAATCGTCGCTGTCCAGCCACAGCGTCGGCGGTTCCCACAGGCCGCCCCATAGGCCGGTCGTCGGGCGGCGTGTCAGCAGCACCGCTTGCGTTTCCGCGATGCCCTTGGACCGAGGCGCTTGGGCGGCGGCGGACAGCAGCACGGTGACCGCATGGATGATCGGCACCGCGCCGCGCACCTTGGCTGGCGGATAGCTGTCGACGGCATCCTGCTTGCGGGCTTGGCAGTGCGTCGAAAGCGGGCACACCAGACACGATGGACGCTGCGGCGTGCAGACCACGGCCCCCAGCTCCATCAAGGCTTGGTTGAAGTCGCCGACGTCGTTGTCCGTCGGGCGCTTGGTGGCTGCCGATGTGGTTGATGCTGCCGATGTCGACGATCGGCTTGATGCCGACGGGGCGGGCAGGGCAGGGGGCAGAAGCTCTTCGGCCAGGCGCCAGTACAGACGCTTGGCGTCGGCGCGTTCCGGTCCGCTGTCGATCGCGAACAAGCGAGACAGCACGCGCGTCACGTTGCCATCCAAGATGGGGGCGCGCTGCCCAAATGCGATGCTCAGGATGGCGCCCGCGGTGTACGGACCAATGCCAGGCAGGGCATGGACGGCTTCCGCAGCGACGGGAAATTGGCCGCCGTGCTGGTTTCGGATCACCTGTGCGGCGGCGTGCAGGTTGCGCGCGCGTGCGTAGTAACCAAGGCCGCTCCACTGCGAAAGGACATCGGCAAGCGGCGCATCGGCCAGCGCGTTTACCGTCGGAAATCGAGACATGAAGCGGGCAAACGGCTCGCGCACGGTATCGACGCGAGTCTGTTGCAGCATGATCTCGGACACCCAGATGGCATAGGGATCGCGGCTGCGGCGCCACGGCATGTCGCGATGGCCGCGGCGATACCAGGCCAAAAGCGCGTCGCGGATGGCATGTCGCTCTTCTGCCTGCAAGGTGATGGAGGGCAGGGCAGGGCGCCCGTCCGATGCGACTGCTGAACCCGGCGAACGATGGGAAGCAAGGGAGCGAGGGGAACGAGGCATAGGTCAGCGCGCGTGATGCTCCACGACGATCACCGTGCCGATGCCGCCACGGACCGCGAAGTCGCCTTCGACGCGCAGCTTGCGCGGAGCGATCGCGGCCACGATGTCGTCGGCGATCTGGTTGGTCACCTTTTCGTGGAAGGCGCCCTCGTCACGATACGACCACAGGTACAGCTTGAGCGACTTCAGCTCAATGCACAGCTGATTGGGGACGTAGCTGATGCGGATCGTCGCGAAGTCCGGCTGCCCGGTCAGGGGACACAGGCACGTGAATTCTGGACAGTCGAAGCGAATCTCGTAGTCGCGTTCGGGCTTGGGGTTGCTAAAGGCTTGCAGCTGTTTCGAAGGCTTGGTCGACATCTGTTTGCTTGTGCTGTGGTGGGCGGCTGCGCAGGGTGCGGGAGCGGCGCGCGCGCGTTTGTTGTGTCGGGGTTGTTCGTCGTAAAGACTGTCCTGACGACGCTAGCTGGTGCGAGACGGATGAAGCAGGCGCATGCTGCCGACGAAGGAAGGCAGGTCGGCCCAGTTGAAGGCCAGGCTGCCGCGGCCGATGTGTTCGCCGTGTTCGTCGAAAAGCTCGCCAGGCAGAGTCGACATGGTGTGTCGGAAGTTCAGCAGGCGAACGTCCTTTTGACCGGCAAAGGCCAGGCGGTGCTCGCCCAGGGCGCAGCTGAATTCATAGCGAATCACGCGTCGGTGCGGCCAGATCCACAGGCTGCCGCGCAGCGGCGCGTCTTCGGTGATGCCTTCGATGGACGCTGTGCCGACCAGATCGGTGCGCCCTTCGCGCAGATAGGCACCCAATGAATCGGCGTGCACCTGCAGCTGAACCTGCATCCGACGTGGCCCGGCGGGCAGCCCCGGCGCATCCAGCGTGATGTGGCCGGTCATCGTCTCGTCAAAGGCGAAGCCGGGCAGGCTCTCGGCTGCCTGCAGCGACTGAGCGTGCAAGCGCACTCCCTCGGCCACCAGTCCCTGCACGCGAGCAATCCATTCAGCTGCACCCATGACGTTTCTTTCCGTTCCGCCTGTTTCGCCTGATTCGTCGGTTCCGTCGGATCTGTGTTGCGCTTCGGCCTTCGCCCGCCGGTTTTCATCGGGCTTCGGCGACTGCGCTGCCTGCCATATCACACTTTGCTTGGGTCAGGCGCGGCCAGCATCGCACAACGCCAGATCGGCGTCGACCATGTGCCGGACAAGCTCGCGGAATCGCAGGGTTGGTGTCCAGCCGAGCTCGCTTTGGGCCAAGCTGGCATCGCCGCGTAGCTCGTCCACTTCCGTCGGTCGAAAGTATCGCGGGTCGATCTCGACGTGTCGCCGCCAGTCCAGCCCCAGGTAGCCAAAGGCCTCGTCCAGAAGTTCGCGGACGCTGTGACTTTCGCCGGTGGCGATCACATAGTCGCGCGGCTGTGCGGCCTGCAGCATGCGCCACATCGCTTCAACATAGTCGCCAGCGAAGCCCCAGTCCCGTCGGGCATCTAGGTTCCCCAGGAACAGCTTGTCCTGCTGTCCGCGCTTGATGCGAGCCGCCGCGTGCGTGATCTTGCGCGTCACGAAGGTCTCGCCGCGTCGCGGACTTTCGTGGTTGAACAGGATGCCGTTGCAGGCGAACAGGCCGTGCGCTTCGCGGTAGTTCACCGTCATGAAGTAGGCGTACAGCTTGGCCGCCGCATACGGCGATCGGGGCAGAAAGGGGGTCTTTTCGTTCTGCGGGGGAGGCGACGCGCCGAACATTTCCGACGACGAAGCCTGATAGAAGCGCGGCTGCTGTCGCAGATCACGAATGGCTTCCAGCAAGCGAGCGGTGCCCAGCGCGATGACATCGCCGGAATGAACCGGCATGTCGAAGGACACGCGCACGTGCGACTGCGCGGCCAGGTTGTACACCTCGTCGGGGGTGACGCGGTCCAAGATGCGGACAAGCGACGCACTGTCCAACACGTCGCCATGGTGCAAGTGCAGCCGCGCCAAGGGATCGTGTGGATCGCGATACAGGTGCTCGATGCGCCCGGTGTTGAACGATGAAGACCGACGGACAATGCCGTGTACTTCGTAGCCTTTGCGCAGCAGAAGCTCAGCCAGATACGAACCATCTTGGCCGGTGATGCCGGTGATCAGCGCTCGCTTGGGGCGGGGATCCATCGCGGCACTGTATCGCAAGGACGACGCGACGCATACGCCGCGCAGCATCGATTGTTGTGCGCTGGAGTGCCTCCGTTTCGACGGGCAAGTCGTGATACGCTGCCAGATGTGATCGCTGATTCAGGGCACATCGGGACCGTCGAGGATCCGGTGCGGATCGCGTTGGTTGGTGTGGGCGATGCCGGGGCGCACCACGCGCGGGCGCTGATGTCCTTGGCGGCCTCCGGACGCGTGCAACCCGTCGCGGTCTGTGCACGAGATGCAAGTGTTTTGCAACAACGGCGGCATCAGCTGGCACTGCCCGATTCGGTTCGCTGCGTTTCATCGCTGAGTCAGCTTCTGACCAGCGTCCCCTGCGATGCCGTGATCTTGGCAACTCCCGATGGTCTACACGCCGAGCAAGTCATTGAATGCGCGGCCCACGGCAAGCATGTGCTGGTTGAAAAGCCGCTGGCCTTGCGCCTCTGTGACGCCAAGCGCGCCATCCAGGCAGCGCAGGGGCAGCGTGTTCTTCTGCGCGTGGGCTACCACCTTCGTCATCACGCGGCGCATCGGCTGGTGCAGCAGCGTCTGGATTCGCTGATCGGCCCGCTGCGTTCGCTATCTGTGCGCTGGGCTTGGCCGGATCCAGCGACGGACGGCTGGCGCGCGCGCGGAGAGAAGGCTCGTTTCTGGAGCCTGGCGGCGCTGGGGACCCACGCCATCGATCTGTGTCAGTGGTCTTCTGGTTGCCGCATTCGACGCTGCGTCGGCTTGACCGTGCCTCCGCTGCCCGCAGGCGTCGATCGCTCCGCTGACCTGGTTCTTGAGTTTGAATCCGGCGTGCTGGCCCATGTATCGGTGTCGGTCATGCATCGGGCGGTGCCGCGCGTGCTGTGGGTCGGCGACCGTGGTGAGATCGAGTGCATCGGCACGCTGGGCGCCCGTGGACGTGGCGAGCTTTGGCATCGTCCGCTGCAACAGTCGGCACAAGCCATCGCCTATGAACCCGTTGACCCCTACGCGGCCCAGCTTGCCGACTTTGTCGACGATGTGGTCAGGCAGCGAGCCGCTGGGCCCGATGGCGCGCCGTCACTGCTTCACGCCGAGCGGAACGCCGGGCTGGTCTCCATGCCTGACATCGATGGTGCGCTGGCTGCAGCGCTGGAAAACGTCGGCGTGCTGGATTCCTTGGCCGACTCGGCTGCTTCACTTCATAAACCACTTTCATAAGAGGAACCCCATGCACACCGCTCCGCGCATCAAGGACCGCTTTTGTTCGTACTGTGGAACCGCGTTCGCCACTCCGCTCGTCTATCCGCGCACCTGTCCCAACCCCGACTGCGGCGTGCAGATCTGGGCCAACCCGATCCCCGTCGCTGTGGTGCTGCAACCGATCCTCCACAACGATCGCACGGGCCTGCTGGTGGTCCGTCGCGCTATCGAGCCGCGTCGCGGCTTTTTGGCCTTGGTCGGCGGCTTCGTCGAAGAACAAGAAACCTGGCAGGCCGCCGGTGCTCGCGAGGTCTTCGAAGAAGCGGGCCTGCGCATTGATGCCGGTGGACTGTCGCCATTTTGGTACACCAGCACCGAGCCACGGCCCAATCGCGTGCTTCTGTTCTCGACGGCAGCGGCGCTTTCGAGCGCTGATCTTCCCAATTTTCCAAGCAACGCGGAAGCCAGTGAGCGCGGCGTCGTTTTCGGGCCGCAGGGCCTGGCCGATGTCTTTGCCTTCCCGCTGCATGCACGCGCCGCCGAGCGGTACTTCGCGTCGCAGGGCATCACGGGCGGCCACGACTTCATCGCGCTGTAAGCGGCGCTCTTCTGCATGTCCGCGTCGAAATCGACTCCGCCAAGAGTGCTGGTCCCTGCCCTGGCCGTCGGGGCGGCGGTGCTGCTGCCGATGCTGGCCTGGCGCTTAAGTTCCTCGCCTTCCACCGCAACGACTGAGCAGAAGCCAATGCACGTGACCCATGCAGACTCCGTCGCCACGTCGGCGCCTTCCGATGTCCAAGCGCAGCGCCGTGCCTGGCGCGAAGAACAGGATGCGCTGATGCGAAGTGAGCTTAGCCCGCTTTCCCGCATCGACTATGTCCACCTACCGGTCGGCGAGCACGCGGTCAGTACCGACGCAGGCGCGACGCTTCACGTGCCGGCTGATTCCGTGTCGTCGCCGCTTCCTCTGCTGCGCTTTCAAGTGACTGCGGCTGGCGGCGTGCAGCTTCGCGCCGAGCCCGCCGTGCGGCTGGATGGCGTGCCGGTGACCCAAGCTGCGCTGCACAAGGGCCACGTCATCTCGCTGGGGCTTCTGCGCCTTTTGGTGACGGGCAGCGACGCGGATCCAGCGGTGGCGGTGTACGACCTGGGCGCCCCGGCACGCCGCGAATTTCAGGGACTGCACTATTTCCCCGACGACGATCGCTTTCGAGTACAGGCGCGGCTGCAGCGCTATCCGCAGCCCAAGACCGTGCATCTGGCCGCATCGCGGGGCGATGACAAGGACCTATCGGCCATCGGCATCTTGCGCTTCGTCCTGCCCGGCGGCGTCGAGGAAAGCATGGAAGCCTATCTGGAACAGGCCGGTAGCTCTCGACTGTTTCTGATTTTTCGCGACGGCACCAGCGGCAAGCCAGATGGCAGCTATGGCGCGGGACGTTTCTTGTACGCACAGCTTGGCAGCGACGACGCGGTGTGGCTGGACTTCAACCAGGCGTGGAACCCGCTGTGCGCCTACTCGGCGTACTTCCACTGCCCCTTGCCGCCGCGCAGCAACTGGCTAAAGGCCGCCATCCCCGTCGGAGAAAAGGTCTACGCCGCACACTGAACGAACCGCATGGCGAAGCAAAGCGGTGCGGCTGGCGAGCCGGTCTTTACGCCCCGATGACGACGCGGAATAGCTGCTGACCCAGCAGCAGGCAGGATCCGGTGGCCACCAGGCGTTCACCGTGCAGACGCAGATACGTGCCGTTCGAGCTGGCCAGGTCCTGCAGGAAGAACTGTCCGTGACGGTGCGAGACGCGCGCGTGCGTTCCCGATACGTAGCCGTCTTCGGGGAACATGATGTCACCCCGCTCGCGTCCCAGGACGATGGAATCGCCGATCAGCGGGAAGCAGCTTCCCTCGCGGTTGCGGCCGATGATGATGGCCAAGCGGCCCCAGAAGCCGGGGTTTGGCGAGCCCATCATCTCGGTTCCGTCGTCCAAAAGGCGAGGCTGACGAATGGCATCGAAGCGCGCCAGCTCTTGCCCGATGCGGAAGAAGCAGCCGTCGTGCAGCTGTTCTTCTTCGGTGATGCGCAGAAAGACGCCGTTTAGGCTGCCGGCATCGCGAACCAGGCAGCG
>JAYRFD010000139.1:0-2764 GCA_041908565.1 Polyangia bacterium
GAGAGTCCTCGATTTCGGGGTTGCCAAGATCACCAGCTTGGAAGTGGATGTCGCGCGCTCGGCGGGTACACAGACCGGCACGCTGCTTGGAACGCCCCTGTTTATGTCGCCCGAGCAGGTGTTTGGCGAAAAGGACATCGATGGCGCAACGGATGTCTGGTCGCTTGGCATCGTGCTTTACCAGCTTCTGTCGGGCCGTCTGCCGACCGAGTCAGAGAGCTTGGGACAGACGCTGAAGATCATCGTGACCAAGGCCATTCCGCCGCTTGCCTCGCTCGCTCCGGGGACGCCTTCGGCTCTGTGCCAGATCGTCGATCGGATGCTGTCGTTTCGCCGTGAAGATCGCCCCAGCTTGTCGACCGTGCGCGATGCGTTTTGTCCCTTCACGCACGTGCAGACGCGCGCTGATGAGCCCATCTCTCCGCTGGCAGTCACCGTGGCCGCAGCGTCGCCGCAAGACCTGCGAATCTTGACGCCGCCCGAGACGCAATACGTCGACAACAACGGCGTTTCCATTGCGTATCAAGTCTTCGGAAACGGGCCGATTCACTTGGTGATCATCCCCGGGCTGATGTCGCATCTGGAAGCCTATTGGGAATATCCGGCGGCCTGCCGATTCCTATCGATGGTGGGGGCTTTTGCTCGCGTGATCATGATCGACAAGCGGGGCAGCGGACTTTCGGAACGACTGCCTGGCGATGTCGCGCCATCGCTCGCCGAGCGTGTCGATGACGTCCGTGCTGTGCTCGATGCCGAAGAGGTTTCGCAGTGCGTGGTGATGGGTTTTTCCGAAGGCGGACCGATGTGCATTTCGTTCGCGGCCACGCACCCCGGGCGAACGCTCGGCGTGGTCTTGTTCGGAACGCGAGCCCGCTTCAAGCGCGGCGAACACTTTGACGCCCTGATGTCGCTGGTCCGATCCGAGTGGGGCCGCGGATCCTTCTCGGCATTTCTGTCTGGGGTCACTCCCGATGAGCAGACCCTTCGATGGTTTGCCAAGGTCGAGCGCTTGACCGCGACCCCGCGCGCTGCGGCCGCGTTGCTGGATCTGCTCTTTACGATGGACGTGCTGCCGTTGTTGCCGCGGGTCCAGGCGCCCACCCTGGTTCTCCGGCGGGCCGATGACGTCGTGGCCTCGGTTGGCGCATCGCAACAGCTAGCGAACGGAATCAAGGACGCAGAGCTGATCGAGTACCCCGCGGGGGGCCATCATCCGATCGTCGGCGACTACGATTCGCTTTTGGCCGATGTCGCGCGCTTTCTGGCGCGGAAGGTGCTGCCCCTGTGCGACACGCTCGGCTCGCCCTGAATAAAGACGCGTCTGCGGTCGCTAGGGATGACGTTCGATAAAGCGCAGAAGTGCGGACAGGGCGCGATCTTCGCGTCGCGACAGGTGCATCACCAGGTCCATATGATCTTCGCCTGGGATCTCGACATCGGTCGCATCACCGCCGACGGTCCGCAGCGCTTCTGACATCCGCTTGTGCTGTTGGAAAAGCCGCGGATCTTCTTTGGTCCCGACGACAAGCAGCAGCGGTGGATGATCCGGTCGGACGTGCAGGACCGAAGAGAAACGTCGCAGGCCTTCTTCATCCTTGGCCGAACGACGCACCCGATCCGCAAGTGCGGAATCGATGCCGGCGCTTAGGTCCTGCAGGTCATAGGCGCCGGCCAGGCAGGCGAAGCCGCGCACGGCTTCTTTTTGGATCCCGGCTTGTTCCAGGTACTGCGGATGCACAGCCAGCAGCGAGGTCAGCGTGCCGCCTGCAGAGTGTCCCGCGACGTACAAGCGCCGTGGATTGCCGCCGTGCCGTTCGATGTTGTCTTGGACGTAGCGCACGGCGCGGGTCACGTCTTGCAGTGCATCAGCCAGGGTCTCTGCCTCGGGATACTGGCGATAGCTGATCACCGCCGTCGCCACGCCGCGATTCGCCAGGGCCACACCGACCGCGCCGTTTAGACCTGTAAAGGGCTGCAGGAACCGTCGATCTTGAGGCCGCCAGAATCCCCCATGCACAAACACGACCACGGGCCAGGGCCGCGGCTGGCTGGTTGGCAGGTACAGATCCAGCTGGTGCGTGGGAGTGTGGCTCCCCTCGACATAGACCTGATCATCAAGCACCTGCACGCCACAGCGCGGCACGTAGTAATTCCGCCAAGACGGCGCAGACCCAAGGATCGCAAGGAACAGCAAGCCCAGGCCCACGCCCAGCCACCCCAAGATCTTCCGCCGAGCCGACATGTTCTCGAGTCTACTTTGGATCCCTGCGCTCTGGATGGCGGCGGCAGGCGACCGCGGCGAACCACCGGTGCGGTCCGCTTGCCCGGATCGTGTTCCCTGTGCTTCCCGTCGGGCATCCCAAACGCCGGGCGACGCGCGGCCTGCGGATGGATCTTTGCTGCAGCTGGATCGATGTGCAGTTCGTTGTCGCCACGCATTCGGGGCGAACTTCGATCGCGGTCTTGCGCGGGACAGCAGGTGGCGCACGGCGCGCGACGCTGCGCGGTGTCCCCCTGGCGCGGGGGGGCTTCGCCGTGGGCACGACAGAGCGCACTTCGTAGTAGGCTGCGCCGATGTTGAATCGCCCATCGAAAGACGAAGGCAGCGCGCGTTGGCGGGGTCGGCTGGCGTCGACGGTTCTTTTGCTGTTGGGCTGCGCCAGTCCGGCAGCAGAAGGCCCCGTGGCGCCGGTCGGCAAGCCGTATCAGTACCCGCTCGACTCGACGCTGCGACTGCAGCATGTGCAGGTACGCGGCACCCACA
>JAYRFD010000140.1:0-2507 GCA_041908565.1 Polyangia bacterium
AGGCCGCGAACCTGGGGAGGGATCACGCCTGCTCGTCGCACGTTGGCCAACAAGTAGACGGGCCCCTGCTGAACAATCGCTTGCTGGATGAAGTCCCGGATCTGCTCAAACTCGGCCAGCGATAGCTCGCCGACAAACTCGGCCAACACCAGCTTGCCGTCCAAGCGAAGCACGTGCTTGCCACAGGCATGGGGGTTGGCAGTGTCTATCATCGCGGCGTCCCGCCATTGACCCACAAGACCGCCTCAGCAAGCAATCCGTAATCCCGCGATGACATCCGGTCGCGTCACCTGCGGCAGCGGGTCCTGGGTCGAAAGCAGGCGCAAGGGCAGGCCATGGCGCGGCACCATCACAATTCCGATCTCGCGCTCGATGCGGGCGTGGGCCGGCAGGCAGAAGCCAACCCTCTGCAGCAGCATGGCCAAGATGATCTTCAGCTCGGCGGTGGCTAGCGCGGCGCCCAGGCATTTTCGCGGGCCCGCACCGAACGGCAGATAGGCGTATGGAGAGGGCTCTTTCCCTTCCCAGCGCGACGGCAGGAAGTGATCCGGCTGGGCATACAGGTCTGGCTGGCGATGGGTGTGATGGATGCTCAAGATCACCTCGGTCCCGGGTGCCAGATCACAGCCATGCAGACGCGTCGGCTTGGCCACCGACCGCACCAGCAATGGCACCGGAGGCAGCAGGCGCATGCTCTCTTTGATCACCCGATCCAGCAGGGGAAGCTGGCCCAGCTGATCAACGCGCGGAGGCGCCCCCTGCAGGACCGCCTGCACTTCTTCCCGCAGCGCGCGCAGCACCGTCGGATGCTGCGAAAGCAAAAACAGGGTCCACACCAGCGCGCTGGTCGTGGTCTCGTGCCCGGCGAAGAACAAGGCGAAGGAGTGACCGATCAGCTCGTCTTCGCGCAGACCTTGGCCGCTGTCATCTTGGCTCTGCAGCAAGATGGCGATTGCGCTGCGAGGGTTGCTACTTGCCCGTCGCCGGCAGTCTGCAACCAGCCCACGGATCTCTGCTTCAATTCGATCGGACAAAGACACCAGCCGCGCCCGCGGAGTCCCCGGCATGCGCAGCGGGATGCGCCACCACGGCGAAAGAATCCGCAGCTGCAGCTCGCTCATGCGACGAGCCAGACCCACCGTATCCCGGCCTTCGGCCAAGCCAAAGAGCAGGCTCGCAGCCATACGCAGCGTCAGGTCTTGCAAGGCCGGCAAGACATCCAGCGTCTGCCCTGAAGCCCAGGTATCCAGCGCCTGTGCGGTCAGCTCGACGATCGTTTGATGGGCGGCTTCGATGTACGTGCGATGAAACGCGGGCAGCAGCAGACGTCGCTGGCTGCGGTGCTGTTCACCGTTCATGCCGAAGATTCCGCTGACCAGCCGGGCAAACGCGGCGCTCTCTTGTGGGCCCTCCAAGGCTAGGCCGTGGAAGACCTCGGGCTGGCTGAGCAGCGCGTGGTTGGCTTCGCTCCCAAGCGCAATCACAGCCCCCGGCGCCTGCTGTCGGAACAGACCGCGCTGCATGCCGCGGCAAAGCGCGAGAAGCGGCGGGTCGGTCGCAGCCCACGGATCGATATAGCGGATGGGATCGCGAAAGAAGCGCAGGACATTGACAGGCCATCCCAGCAACGGGGTCTCCGATGGCCCTGGCAGTTCATTCATGGTGGAAGCCATCCTGCACACCGTTTCAGGAAAGATCGGCGGGCGGGGCGGCGCCCAGCACGCGCAGGACGTTGTCGCCGAGGATCTTGTGCACGGTCTGCGCGGAAAAGCCGGCGCGCAGCAGGGCTTCGGTCAGGTGGGGCAGCTTGGCCGGGCTTTCCAGGCCCTTGGGCGGCCGCACCGCGCCGTCCCAGTCGGACCCGATGCCGACGTGATCTTCGCCGGCCACACGGACCAGATAGCTCAGGTGGGCGACCACTCCCTCGATGCCGTCCTGACCCAGATAGCGCGGCGCGAAGATCACGCCGATCACGCCCCCGCTGTCAGCCACTGCGCGGATCTGATCGTCGTCGATGTTGCGCCAGTGCCGCTGCACGCCCAGCACGCCGGTGTGCGTGACAAACAAGGGCCCGGGACGACGCGCAACGACCTCGAAAAAGCCGCGGTGGTTGATGTGCGCCAGGTCGACCAGGATGCCCAAGCGATGGCAGGCATCGACGACTTCACAGCCGAGCGCAGTCAGGCCCTTTTCGTGGTCGGTGCCCCAGCCCTGCTGCGGATGGCCCAAGGCGTTCTGGCTGAAGTGCAGAAGGCCCAGGTAACGCACGCCACGACGGGCAAACGCCGTTAGGCGCTCGATCACGTGGTCGCTGCTGCCGCGGCCCAGGGCATGCCCCCCTTCGATGCCCAGAAGCGCCGCGACCTGCCCACGCGCCCGCGCATCCCGGATGTCTTGCGCGCTTCTGCACAGCACCATGGCCGAATCGCCGCGCGCGATGGTCGCTTCCAGCGCGTCGATCTGGCGGTGCACGTCTTCGGTGCAGCCACGCTCGGGCTTGGGGAAGG
>JAYRFD010000141.1:0-1684 GCA_041908565.1 Polyangia bacterium
ACATGATGAGCGATGCGGCGACGGCGCTTCCCGATGACAGTGTGCTGCGGCTTGTGGACCCCTTGAGCGATGGCCGGCACCATGCGGTGCTTGTCACCGATGGCACCGGCAAGCTGGTGGGGCTGGTGACACAGACGGACATGGTCGTGGCACTGGCAAGGCTCGCCGTAACGGGTGCGGCACGCTCGCAGGCGCAGTAGGGCACGCACCCCGACGTGCACCTGCATGCTTCAACGTCAGCGTCAGCACGCGGTCCAGCAGCATAGGCACATCGGTCTGGTCTGCAAGGGCCGGCGCCGCCACCTGAAAGCAGCGTGCGGTCTGGTTGACGGTGATCGCCTGGTCGCGGCGCAGCGCGGGGTGCAGTCAAGGGGCACGGCGCCGATGCGGCGCTCAGACCGCTAGCGCGCCGACGGTTCAGACTGACCAGCGTTGAGCGACTGCCCCAGCAGATCCAGCACGGTCTGTTTCAGCGCCGCGTACGGCGGCAAGGTCTTCGCCGAACCGATGATTCGGAACTGCGGGCCGGTCTGCACGGCCAGAACAAAGGGAGTGCCAGCCTGCTTGGCGAGATCGCTGGTCTCGACGACCACGCTGGCTGGCAGCGGACGTTCTGCGGCGTCGTAGGCGCGAAAACGCAGCAGCGCGAAGAACGAAGGATCGCGCGGTCGCACCGTCTCGCTGGCCTGGACGAAGAAGCCCGAACCAGCCAGCTGATCAAAGACATACTCTTCGATGAAGCGGGTCCGCGGATCCGTGGACGAAAGCAGGCTCTCACGCAGGCGCTGGCGGGCTGCTTCCCCCTCGTCATAGCGACCGAGCGCATACAGCGACTGGATGAGGCCGCGCTGGATTGGCACATCGCCCGGCGCAAGCGCCAAGGCGCAGCGAAAGTCAGACAAAGCCTGCGCAAACTCGCGCTGATGAAAGCGGGCTCGCGCCAGATGGCAGATGGCGTCCAAGTGCGTCGGCTGCAGCTTGATCGCCGCCTGCCATTCGACAACTGCGTCGTCGGGCCGACCCAGTGCGTCCAGCGCCAAGCCAGTCAGGTAGTGCGTCGAGGCCGATGGATCCGACAGCGCCCGTGCCTGCTGCAAGGCGGACAGCGCTTCGGTCGGCTGCTTCTGCGCCAGCAGGCGACGAGCGTGATTGAAAAGTGCGACCCAAGCGGGCGCACCCGGCGATGTCAACGGCGCAGCGTCGGGGGAAACCGGCGGCTGATCGTTCCCAATGGGGCGAATGGGATCCACAGGCAAAGGCTTCCGCTGCACGATCCGATCTGGTTGCGGCTGCAGATCCCAGGCATCGGCCAAGCTGATCGGCTCGGCTCGCCAGTCTGGCCGACCGCTGCGCAGAAGGGCGATCAAAGATCCCCGCAGCCCCTCGATCTGCGACCGGTCGGGGATGCGCACGATGGCCACCGCCGCGTGCTCCAGAAAGGCATAGAACGCGCAGAGTCGGCTCTCGATCAGCTCACCCTGCGGCCCAAGGACCTCGGCTTCGACCAGACGCAGGGCCCAGCCCGTCTCGGTCTCGATCTCGGTCGATGCGCCCAGCCGAACCCGGCTGCCGCGCGGGATCTCGCCCCGT
The DNA here is from genome assembly GCA_041908565.1 of Polyangia bacterium. Classification (GTDB taxonomy): domain Bacteria; phylum Myxococcota_A; class Polyangia; order Palsa-1104; family JAEUJZ01; genus JAEUJZ01. Next base: position 1,591 of record JAYRFD010000141.1, read on the forward strand.
GCGCTGCTTTCGATCCACGGCAGCAGATCATCCGGACGCAGGACAAGCGGCCCATAGCTAAGACTCGCCACCGGTCGGCCGTCGCCCGGCAACA
>JAYRFD010000142.1:0-5021 GCA_041908565.1 Polyangia bacterium
ATCAGGTCGCGCGACGTAGTGCGCAAACAGCGCGACATGCAAGCTGCTGTCGAGAGGTTCCATCGAAGAAGAGGGGGGCCGAAGACAGAAGAGACCGGCGGGAAGTGCGCTTACTTGGCTTTGGCAGAGGGGCCTTCGGTCGAACGAAAGCCGGTCATGACCGACGGGATCACAACCATCTCGCGGTGACGTTCAACGACCTCGCCAGCGGAGTTTGTGATCTCGACGCGGGTGAGCGCCATGCTGATCACGTCGCCGGAGTTCGGGCGCACGGTGGCGACGTACCCGGTCAAGTGGTGGCCGTTTTCATAGTCAAAGGTGACGCGGTGGCTGACCATGTTGCGGAGGTCTTCGCTCATAGACATGTGGCCCTTATATCACGGTTTGGCGGGTCTCTGGCGGCGATCTCTGACCCCGGATGCACGCCCGGATGTGCGCCCGTTTGGGCGGCCTGCAAGCCTGCGTACTTCCGTCTGTGCCGGGCTTTCGAGTATGGTTGGGCACCATGACTTCCTGCGCGTTTCTGGACGAGCTTCGCTGGCGCGGCCTGCTGCACCAGACCACCGATGATGCGGGGCTGGCCCAGCACCTGGGCAGCGGCCTGCGAGCCGCCTATGTCGGCTTCGATCCGACGGCGGACTCGCTGACCATCGGCAACTTCATTCCCATCAAGCTGCTGATGCACTTTCAGCAGGCCGGGCATCGACCGATCGCGGTCTTGGGTGGTGGCACGGGCCTGATCGGCGACCCATCGGGCAAGTCGGCAGAACGACAGCTTCTGACGCGCGAGCGCGTCGAGCACAACGTCAACAGCCAGCGGCGAATCTTCGAGCGCCTGTTGGATTTTTCTGCCGGTCAACGATCGGCCAGCCTGATCAACAACCTGGACTGGCTTGGCTCGCTGAGCTTCATCGATGTGCTGCGTGACGTCGGGAAACACTTTTCGGTCAACGCCATGATCCAGCGCGACTCGGTGCGCGACCGTCTGCAGAACCGCGAGCAGGGCATCAGCTATACCGAGTTCAGCTACATGATCCTGCAGGCCTACGACTTCTTGCACTTGCACCAGAAGCAGGGCGTCACGCTGCAGATGGGCGGCAGCGATCAGTGGGGCAACATCGTCAGCGGCAGCGATCTGATCCGTCGCATCAACCACCCCACCCAGCCTGGCGAGGCCGGCACGGCAGACTCGTTTGGCTTGACGGCGCCGCTGGTCACGCGCGCCGACGGTGGCAAGTTCGGCAAGAGCGAGTCGGGCGCCATCTGGCTGTCGGCCGATCGCACCAGCCCGTATGCCTTCTATCAGTTCTGGCTGAACACCGCGGACGAAGACGTGGTGCGCTACCTGAAGCTGTTTACCTTCTTGCCGCAGGACGAGATTGCCGCCCTGGCCACCGAGCACGAACGCAACGCCGGCGGACGCGCCGCCCATCGCGCACTGGCGCGGCACATGACCCAGCTTCTGCACGGCGAAGGCGAACGCAGCCAAGCCGAAGCCGCAGCGCAGGCCCTGTTTTCGGGCGACATCGCTGGGCTGTCCGCCGCGACGCTGCGCGAGGCACTGGCGAGCGCGCCGACTTCATCGCATGCACGAACGCTGCTGGCCGGCGAAGGGCTTTCGCTGATCGATGTCTTGGCGGAGTGCGGTCTGTGCAAGTCCAAGCGCGAAGCGCGCGAGTTCGCGCAGACCGGCGCCGTCCTGGTCAATGGGCGCAAGGCGTCGCCCGACGATCGCTTGACCGAACGCGACCTATTGCATGGTGAGTTCATCGCGCTGCGCCGCGGCAAGAAGAACTGGCACTTGCTGCGCTATGCGTAAAAAGTCCTGATCAGCCGTCGCTGATGAGTCGCCACTGATCGGCAGGTGGCGACCAGACGGTACGGATCAGCCGGCACCGAATCAGTCGACACTGATGAGTCGTTGCTGATCAGATCCGGTACGGATCAGGCGGTGCTGTGTTGGACAGATCGGCGAGGCGGTCGATCAGACCGCGGGCAGCACGACGCGCGCGCCGGCTTCGATGCGATAGGTGAAGCTGAGCTCTTTGGTGGCGCCGCCTTCCAGATCGCAGTCCATGCGGACGTAGCCATCTTTGCTGTCGAAGCGCATGCCGGCGCTCGGCTGCACGCTGACTTCGACATCGCGGATTTCGCTGACCGGCACGCGCTCGGTTAGCTGCACGGGGCGACGCTGGCCGCTCAAGTTGCTGACAAACAGGCGCACCGTTCGCGAGACCTTCTGCGTACCCAAAACGGCCGTGGTCTCGCGCGATTCTTCGACTTTTCGTCGGACGCGCAGGCCATCATCAATGCCAAAGCCAAGCTCAAAGGGCTCCCCTGGCGCGACAAACAGGATGCGGCTGCGCCCCGCCAGTTCGGTACCGCGGATGATGTGAACGGGTCCTGCCAAAAGCGGTCGCGTCCCCGTCAGCGTGGCGGTGGCCCGCAGGTGGGCGCCCATGCTTTTTTCCGGAAAGGCCACGCGTTCCACTTGGCAGGGCAGCGACAACGCACCGATCTCTACTCGCACTGGCATGCCCGTTGATGGCAGCGACGTCGGACGCTGCGCCGTAAACGTCAGCGGCTCGCCACCGTCGTCAACGCCGGGCATCTCCTCCACGGCGCGCTGTCCGCGCCCCAGCCCGGCGACCGCGATCGTTTGCTCTCGCGCTTCGACCACCACCGTGCGCTTTTCTTGATCGGTCTTCTTGCGCAGGCGCAGCGAATCTTCGGTCAGCTGAGGCGCCGCGGCCACCTGCGCCGGTCGTGCCGTTGAAAAGCGCAGCGCTACATCGCGCCAGTCTTCCCCGGTGTTCTGCCAGGCCGTGGCCCATGTTGTGATATGCAGGCTGTTGCTTCCGTCCGTCGCTGTGGTCAAGCGGCACAGGTGTTCCGGCCGCCACAGCGCGCACGGCGTGCGATACGAAAGCTCGATCAGCGCGACGCTCGCGGCCGAAGATTCCACCTGCAGCTCGATCGCCGCTTCGTAGCGAGGTTCCACGCGGCGGGCCTGTTCGAGTCGCAGGTTGCAGCGCTGTAGATCTCGTTCGGCTTCTTTCAGATCGGCGCGCGCCGCCGTCAGGTCATCCAGAGCTTGCTGCTGCGCGCGAACCAAGCGTGTATGCGCCCCACGCCACCCATCCAGATCGGTTGCTGCCGCCCGTGGCACCCGCTTGAGAGCCATGGCCCAGTGCTCCAGCAGACCGGCGATGCGAGCTTCGTTCGTAGTCAGCGCTTCGACGCTGCGTTCCGCCGCGGTCTTGCGCGACACCGCGCTGCGCTGTTCTTGTTCGCGCGCGGCGACTTCACTTTCGCTGCAGACCGGGACCTGGCGAACCCGTCGCGTCACGCGACTCGACAGCACACGAGCGCTGCCGCCCTTGATGTTCTGCACGCTGGCCAAGACGCTGGGATCGCTGACCATGGTTGCGATGCCGCCGATGCGCAGCCAAGACACACCGATCGTCAGCGGCGCGTGGATGCGGCGAACCACCTCGGCGCGATCTTCGAACAGCGTGACGCGGTTGACGTGGCTGCCACAGTCCACGACGGCAGGCTCACCGGATGCGGTCTGTTCCTGCGGGCTGCTGGCCACCGTTGATGAAATGGATCGATCAGTCACGGCGGTTTCCTCCGACGATTTCGTTCTTGGCGGGGAAGACGATGCGATACGTGTAGTCGACCTTGGCCTTGCCGCCGGCGGGCAGTGCAAGCCGCCAGACCATGCCGCCGCGGATGGGGGCGCCGCGCTCGGCCTGCGTGTATTCCTTGGCTTCGGGGCGCGCCGCGATCAGATCGATCGTCATCGACTTGTCATCAGTGACGGGCAGTCGATCGTACAGCTCGATCTGCGCGGGCTGACCCAGCGACGAGCTCAGCTCAATGCTGACGTGGTGCGTGACCTGCGTCGAGCCACCCAGAAGGCCCGCTGTCTCTTCATCGCTGCGCACGTTGCGCGCGACCCGCACGCGTTCTTCGACGCCCATGCCGACGCGCAGCGCCCCTCCGCGATCGATCGATCCAACTTGCGCCGTGGTCAGCAGGCTGCCTTCGACGTACACGTCGACCGGCCCCGAAAGAAGCGGTGCGGCCAGCGGGTTTTTGAACTCGGCCTCGCGATACACCTCGGGTCGCTCGCGCGGGACCGACAGAAGCCGCAGGCTGGGCGCGCAGTCGACGCTGCGCAGGACCACGCGATGCGTCTTGCCATCCGAAGGGATGCGCACGACTCCTTCGCTGTCATAGCGGTAATCGAACTGGCCGCGTGCACGCAGCGGATCGGTCAGGTTGTCGCCGGGGCTCAGCGTCTCAAGCTCGCCCTCGATAAAGCTGCGAAGGCGCTGGCCATCGCGATCGCTGCTGGGCACCAGGCGGCCACGCTGCGTCCGATCGCTTGGACCTGCCAGGCTCAGACGATCGAAGTCCAGCCACTGTTCGCTGGTGTCGCTGCTGCCGGGATCGGGAAGGTGGGCCTCCTCGTCGGCTTCCTTTGCAGCAAAGCCGCCGCCGCCTCCGCCCAGGTCGAGCTTCTTCATCAGTTCTTCGCCGCCGCCTCCTGTACTGCCCAGCGAGCGGACTCCACCAGGAGCAGCCCCCGAGCGGGCCGGCATCGCCGCCATCGGCGCCGGTGGAGGAGCCATGGCAAAGCTGGCTGGCATCGGGGCCATCGACATCAGATCGGCAGGCGGTGCGCTCCCTGCGAAGCCATCCGCGCTCTCGGGGATCGCTGGCTCTGCCCGATGGCGAGGAGCACTTGCGCGCTTGGCTTTGGGCGCAGCTTCTCTGCGGGCGCGATGGAAGCTGGCTCCTCCTTCACTGGCTTGTTCTTCGTACAGCGCACTGCCGCCCTGAGCATGATTCTTCGCCGTGATCGACGACGGAGGAGAGTACGATGCGTCCTCGTCTTCATCGAAGTCAGGAGGCGGTGCGCCCGTAGTCGACGAGGCTGCGCCGGCTCCACCAAACGTCTGATCGTACTCTGCAAACAGCGCATCCAGCCCGGCTGGCGGCGGACGGTATCC
>JAYRFD010000143.1:0-1991 GCA_041908565.1 Polyangia bacterium
AGCAGCGTCCTTGGTGAAGGATGCCCAGCGCCGCACCTGGGGCATCCGGCGCGAAGCGCGCCGAAAGTTCAGCCTGAAGCGCAGCGGGCAGCGGCGCCGGCGCATCCAGATCCACCAGATCCAAAAGAGTGGCCATGGGGGCGGCGAGTGTACTTCTGCACCGCCGCAGATGGAACGAGCTTGAGCGCGTGTTTTGCTTCGATTTGAGCAGCGCGCCAAGACCGGAATCGGAATCCGTTTTGAATGGGAAGAGCGCGAGCCCACGCGCGGCGCGCTGGCTGACGGGACAGCGACCACAGCGACGACAAGAAAGGCAGAGACGGCAGAGACTACAGCGATTCTAGGTAGTCAAAGGCCTGGGACATGGCCGCGCTGTTCTTAACGAAGCTACCGTGCACTCCGCTGGGATCGCGGAATAGCTGCTGGACCTTGCCGCCGTAGGTGTTGACGAAGCGCTGCGCATTGGCCAGGGCTGCGCCGCTGGCTCCGGCCTGCGCGGTGTCTTGTTCTCCGCAGTAGATCCAAAAGGGCAGACTGCCGTAGGCGCCTAGTTCTTTGCTTGAGTCAATGGCGGCCAGCGTGGGCGGCAGCACCCCGAATGTGGTGCCCGATGTATCGGGAGGCCACGCGCCCGAGATGGGCATCGCACCGGTGAACCAGCGACTTCCCTTGCGGTCGCGATAGGCCACCGGGAACACGTTGGCGCTGCCGCGTGAAAAGCCGGTCAGGAAGATCTTGGCTTCGGAAAGGCAGTACGCGGCGCTGACGTCCGTAAGCGCGGTGTTCAGCCGTGGGTACATGGCAGCGTCGTCGGAATACTGCAGGGTCGGCGGGTAGTAATAGGCCAAGCCAACGAAGCCCCAGCCGCGACTTTCCAGCGTGCTGCGAAAGTCGTTCCATTCCGCCTCAGGCGCGCCAGCGGTGCCGTGCAACGACACCAGCACGCGTCGCTGCGGGGCGCTGGCGAAGCTGGATGGAAACCACGCGATGTAATACGTGTCGTCAATGGTTCGCGCGATGCCACCGGCCGCGAGCAGCGTCTGCCTTTGCATCAGCGTCGGACCAGTCAGCGTCCACGGCGAGCTAGGGCTGGCCGTGCTGGGCAAGCTGGAACAGGGAAGCGTGGGCGCCGGCGTGCCGCAGGCAGATAGAAGCGCAACAGAGCAGAGCAATCGCAGGCTGTTCATGAATGGACCTCCGTGGAAAATTCAGGGCCGCTGGAGAGCCGCCGTCACAGCGAAATCGTTGACGCCAAGCAGCCCCCAACCACTGCACACCCCAGGTGCTAGACGCAGGCGCGGCCGCAGAGTTCCGAACCACGTGCCGACCAAGGGCTGCAAGGACGGCTGGCAGCGTCGCCCGGACGTGGCTGTTCGGAACAATCGGTGCGAAGTCCCCATCGCCGTGCGGGCTGGACGTTCTGAGAGCGTTCAAAGCTGAAAATGGAAACCGGCGCTAGGACGGCGAGCGCGCGCTGAAGCGAATGGCTTGCGAGAGGACTTGGATGCTCGATGCGGCTGGATGGCGTGAGGGCATGTGCTGGGGCAGGCAGCCAGTGTCAGAAACCAGAAAGACCAGCAGGCTGTCCCCCGCGGGCAAAGGGGGAAGCGAGGCGACTGGGCTGTTCAACTGGGCGGTGCCCGTGGATGCGATGACGAAGCGGGCGGGCCAATCGGTTCTGCCTTGTTCGGTCTGCACAAAGCTGCGTATCTGGACGGCGGTTCGCACCTGCGTCAGCGGCCGCAGCGAGATCGAGAGCAGCGATTCTGGCGACAGCTGAAGCGGCGTTCCCGATTCGCAGTGCGAGCAGGCCACCGTCAACGTGTAAGACGGCAGTCTGCTTGGCGGCAGCCAGCCGCCTTGCCACAGCCACGTGGCCACAGCACTTGTCAACACGGGCAAGGTCAGCAGACCTGCCAGGACACGCCATCGCATTCGCGGAAGCGCGGTCAGCGGGGTGCCGGATTTCGTCGCGGAAAGTAGGGGGTGCA
>JAYRFD010000144.1:0-8247 GCA_041908565.1 Polyangia bacterium
ATGCCGACGATGCTGCCTTGCATATCGGCCTGTAGCTCGCGGACTTCTTCCGGCGACATCAGCTTGTTCCACGCGGATAGCTGCGGTTCAAGAAGCTGCAGCATGCCGGCGGTGGCCGCGCGATACAGTTCGTCGTCGCTGAGGCCGGCGCGATAGTACTTGGCGCGCAGCGTGTCTTTGACCATGCGGAACGCCGCTTCGCCCCCGGAAAACGGCGCGCTGGACAGCGTGGCCAGATCGGTCGGGGTGGCTGCGCCTTCAGGACTGGCCAGCGCCATCGCAGGGGCTGGGCCGCTGCTTTTTCCCGAACCAGCCGATGAAGCCGCCGCAGCGGTCGGCTCTGCGGACGTCGCTGCCGGCGAGTCTGCCGACACGGACTTGGGCGGCAGGCGCTGGCAGCCTGGGCCCAGCCACAGTGCATACGACCCCAGCAGCACCGACAGCCACCGATGAAAGCCAACACGCAAACAGGTCATTCGTCCCATGGAAGTCCCCCGCTAGTAGTAGGTGATGCTGATGGCCTGCATGCGCGCGCTGTCGATCTGGCAGCCCAGCATCGCGTCGTCGGGCGCATGTCGCACGGGCCGAGCCACAGGAGCCGTCGATTCGGTCCCATCGCCTGCCGCCCCCAAGCGCGTCGCCCACCACGGCCCTTGCGTGATCAGCAGAACGCAGACCGCCGATCCCAACGCGACGCCAACCGCCGTGCGTCCCCAAGGCAGCGGCTGCGCCAGCCAAGCCCAGATCGGCTGACCATATCGAGCCCACCGCGAAAGGGGTGGCGCTGGTTCGGCTGGTGGCAAAAGCCAGGCTTGCACGTCGCGGCGCAGCCGTCTTTCGCAGTTCTCTGACGGGGCTTCGGCCATCGATTCGGCACTTTCGATGTCGAGCTTGAGATCCAAGTACGCCTGCACACAGGCCGCGCAGCCCCGCAGGTGTTCCCGCAGGCGCTCGCGCTGCGACTGATCGCAGGTCGCGAAGTGAAACGAAACAAGCTCGTCTTGAACATCCGCGCACAGCATGCGCAGCTACTCCTTCCCTCGATCGCTGCGGCCAAGCTGCGCCTGCAGCCGAGCCGTCATCTGGTTCATGCGCGACTTCACAGTGCCCAGCGGCACCTGCAGGCGCGTCGCCATTTCTTCGTATGAAAGGCCTGCCGTGCGCAGGCGATATAGCTCGGCCAGGGGGGCGGGCAAGGCATCGACGGCTTGACCCAGTTCCTGCGCGTGCTGGTTCTGCGCCAGCGCTTCATCGGCGACCAGCAGGTCGGTCAGGTTGGGCTGCGATTCCACGGCGGTATGAGCGCTGTTGCGTCGACGCTGCGATCGCAGGTGGTTGTACGCCAGGTTGCGCGCGATGCGGTACAGCCAGGTGGCAAAGCTGGCTCGATCCAAGGTCACTTGTCGGCTGCGCAGCACGCTTAGGAACGCTTCGTGGAACAGGTCTTCGGCATCGTGGTGGTTGTGCACCATGCGCAGCAGAAACCCGAACAAGCGGACTTCGTAGCGACGGTACAGCAGGTCAAACGCGCGCAGATCACCGGCCCAGACGCGGTGGTACAACACCTCGTCCGCTGCGTCGTCCGATGGATGATCGGCAGGGGGCGGCACGGCGGGTCTTGTTTGTACCAACACCGCGGCCGGCGATTTGTTCGACAAAAAATGCAGACAGGACGCCGGACCCGATGGTTCCCGCCGAACCTCGCCAGCGCTGCACGCCCTTGGGGGGAATGGATCTCTGCGCGGTCCGCCCTACGCCTGGCCTCTGCCCAAGCTGCGCCTGGACCTCATCCCGACCTGGCCCGGACCTGGCCCCAACCTGGACCCGGCCTGGCCCCAACCTGGACCCGGCCTGGCCCCGGACGTGAGCCTGGCCTTCGTCCTGCCTCGGGGCGTGGGTCACGAGTTTGCGGTGGAACGGATGCAGAAAGTTTGATGTAATTCAAATTACTATGAAATTCCTTGTAAATAGCGCGCGAGCGGCGGCCCGCAGCCTGGGTGTTGGCCTGGGCCTTGGCTTGGGCCTTGGCTTCGGTTGGATGGTCGCGCTGACGCCGTCCGCACAGGCGGATATGTCGCCGTCGGCCAAGGGCCACTTTCTGCGCGGCAGCGACCACTATCGCAAGGGTCACTTCGACCAGGCCGCTCGCGAATTTTCGGCCGCCTACGAGGAATATCCGTCGCCGCGCCTGATCTATGACATCGCGCAGGCTGAACGAAAGCAGGGGCTGACGACCGACGCCGCGCGCCACTACGACATGTTCTTGAAGCAGGAAAAGGCCATCACGCCGCTGACCCGCGGCATCGTGCAGAACTTCCTGCAGCGCCTGCGTGCAACGCCGGCGGGACGAAAGCCTCCGAACCCGCCGCGCAACATGCCCGAGCTATTCGATCCGGCGCTGACCACCGCCCCCGCGCAAGGCAGCGCTGTTGCTTTGAAGGCCCAGGCTGCGCCGACGCCAGCACCCGTCGCACCACCGGCACCCGCCATGGCACCGCCGCCTGCCATCGCACCGCCGCCCGCAGTGGCACCACCGGCAGCCGTCGCAATGCAACGACCTGCGGGGCCCGTGCCGGTTCCCGCCCCGGCGCCCGCCGGACTTGCCGCCCCGCCGCTTGCGCCACCGCCGACCGTGGCGATGTCGGCTCCGCCGGCGCTGGCAGAGGCGCCGGTGGCTGCGCCACGCGCAAGCCCAGCCCCCTGCTACGGCATCATGAAGCTGCCCGTCGCGGCACCGCCGACGGCCGCGTTCGCCCCCAGCAAGCCAATCACGGGACGCTGGCAGCCCGTCGTCGCCAAGCCGGCCTTTACTCTGCGCGATGTGTTCGTGCAGGGCGACGCGCTGTTTGCCGTCGGCGATGGCGGCGTCTTCTTCGTCGCGCTGCAGGATGGCGTGTTCCGCGCCGTGCGCAGCGGCGTCAACAACTGGCTATCCGGCGTCTGGGGCATCGGCAACGAGCTATTCATGACCGGCGACAGCGGCACCCTGCTGCGTCGCTTTGGCGGACGCATGAAGCCCGTGCCCACCGGCACCACGCGCACGCTGTTTGCGGTTGGCGGCACCGGCAGCGACTGGTTTGCCGTCGGCGAAGCAGGAACCGCTGTGCGCTGGAATGGGTCCGCGTTTGCCCCAGTGCCCACCGGATCGCACCAGCCCCTGTTCGCCGTACAGGCCTTCGATGGCGAGATCTTTGCCGTCGGTGGCGGCGGACTGATCCTGCGCTGGAATGGCAGCGCCTTCTTGCCGATGGAAAGTGGCACATCGGCTTGGCTGCACGCGCTGTGGGGAACGTCGCGCAGCGATGTCTACGCCGTCGGGGCACGCGGCACCATCCTGCACTTTGATGGACGATCGTGGACGCCGCAGGCCAGCGGCACAACCGAGACCTTGTTGGCCGTCTGGGGCACAGCCCCCGATCGCGCACTAGCCGTCGGCTCGCGCGGCACGATCCTGTACTACGGAAGCGGAGCCTGGCGCCCCGCCAAGAGCGGAACCACGGCCAGCCTGTTTGGTGTCTTTGGGCGCGATGCCGACACCATCTACGCCGTCGGCGACGGCGGCACCGTCCTGCGCCTGCAGCCGGAATAAGCCGCGTCGACTCCGACGTCCCAGAACCTTTCCCCGCGCAGCGTTCTTGCATCGAATCGTCGACGCATCCGACGCGTACCACTGCGCCCGGCGTACCGCCGCACAGACCGCGCGATTCCCGCTTGCTTGCTCGCCGCAGCCGACGTAGCAATAGGCGACGCAGGGAAGACTTGCTTGGCTTGCGCGAGGCTGCGAAGCTTGCGGCCCTCCGGCCCGGCGGCTTGGCCAGCGCTGGTTGGCCCATGCAAAGGAAGCGCAATGGAACCCATCGATCGACACGAAAACATCACGGCAAGACAGTGCGTGGCAGCCCGTTCTTTGTTGGGGTGGCCGCAGGCCAAGCTGGCAGAGCTAGCCGGGGTGCCACTGCGCAGCCTGCGCGCCTTTGAAGAGATGGTCGCGCAGCCTCTCGAAAAAGAGCTGGTCGCGCTGCGCCTGGCCTTAGAGGTCGGCGGCATCGTCTTTAGCGCGGGCGCCCAGGGCAACGAAGGCGTGCGGCTGCGCCGATCCGACGAACCAGCCCGCCCCGCCAACATCACACTGCACTGATCAACACAAACTCTCCGCTGCGTCTGACCGCGACGTCTGACCGCGACGTCTGACCGTAACCTCTCCGCGCAGCTTCTCATCGCGACGTCTGACCGCGCAGCGTCCAAACGCAGCGTCTACTCGTTACGTCCAAACGCAGCGGCGCGGCGGGCGGACATCCCGCAGTGAAGCGGCCTGGCCCAGCCCCACGACCGATTCGCGCGGCTCGGCTCCGCAACATCCCAGCGATCGGAACTAGTCTGCCGCGGGCTCGTCTGCCGACTGGGCCCCGGCGGCCAGCAGGGGATCCCCGCTGGCCGGCGACATCATGGCGGCATCCGCTGCGCGCAGGCCGTCAAAGCCGACAAAGGCGACGGTGCGATGCGGTCGAAGCTGCGACAGCTCATAGAGCGTGTTGTACGCGGCGAACACTTTGGCGTCTTGCTTTAGCTCCGAAAAAACCTCGCTCATCGCCAGTGGGTACTGCGCCTTGGCATCGGCCACTAGCTGAGCCACCTTGGCGGCAGTCTCGGCATCCAGCATGGCTACGGCCAGGCGACCTTCTTCGTCGATGCGGGCTTTGGCGCGTTCCTTTCGCGCGGCAACCGTCTCGAACATCATGCGCGAGACCTCAGGCAGCAAGCGGACGTTGCGCAGGAAGGCGTTGCTCACATGCAGGCCCCAGCGCTGACACTCGTCGTGAAGCTCGCGCCGCAGGCGGTCGCCCAGACCCGTGCGATCCGTAAGGATGTGGCTGAAGTCCAGGTTCGACAGGATGGCCCGCGTCGCATGCGACGCCACGTTGCGCAGGCTGCGATCCCAGTCCTGCACCGCGAAGATCGCCTTGGCCGGATCCTCGATGCGAAACTCCAGCCATACGTCGATGAACAGCGTGGTGCCGGTCGCATCGTTGATCTGGATGTTGTCGATCTCGCGAAAGTCGGTCTGCTGCGACACACGGCGCAGCGACATCCAGGGCAGCAGCATGCTGGGCAAAAGATGCAGCCCAGGCTCTGTCAGTACGGCCTGCAGCTTGCCAAAGCGCGTGATCAGTACGGCTTCCTCATCCGGCACGGACACGCCGATGCGTCGAAAGGTCCGCCACGCGACCAGTGCGCTGCCCAGCGCGATGGCTACACCCAACATGAATTCCACCTGGGGGGTCATGCGGCCTCCTTGTCTTTTGCGCTTGCCACGATGCGTTCCGGTTCGTGGATAAACAGCGATCGCGCTTCGCCGTACACCTCGGCCCGTCGACGGGCAATGTAGGCATCCAGGACCCCGGCCGCGTCCAAGCGGCGCAGGTGATTTGCCAACACCCGAGCCTCTTCCGCGGCGGCCTGCGCTTGCGCGCGCGCAATGGCCACACCCCGCTCAGCCGCCATCAGCTTCTGTTGGTTGTCGGCTTCTGCGCGGGCGTGCAGCGCATCGGCCTCGGCGTGCGCATTGATCACCGCGTTTAACGCGTCGGCCAGCTCGTCGGGCGGCAAGATGTCCGTCAGGTCGACGGCATGAAAGCGCACCCCGTAGTGCTCGCCGATGCGCTCCCGCACAAAGCGTTCGATGCAGGCATGCAGACGGTGACGATCGCGGCGCAGCAGCGCGTACGAGCCAACCTCTGGCGTGCGCTCTTCTCCTTCGGGGCGAAAGTTGGCGATTTCGTTGCGCAGCAGGCAGGCGAACAGACCCGTGATGTGTTCCAGCGGCGCGCGTAGCTCGAACAGGTAGTCATACAAGCGCTCGCGCAGCGGAGAAAACCGCAGGATCGAGTCGAAACGCAGCACGGTTCCATCCTCGGTCATCGCCGTCAGGCCCCGGTGATCCCCGCTGAGATCCAGGTTCTGTTCCATCACCGGGACCAGATGGATGCGATGCCAGGGCGCTTTGATGTTCAGGCCTGGCCCAAACAGCCGCAGCGTCTTTTGGTTCGACGTTTCCGCAAGGGCCCGGCCGAAGCTGGACAGCACGGCAATATGCCCTTCTGGAACGCGGAACGAGCAGCGCATCAGCAGCACGGCGCACAGGGCGCCGAGGCCCGTCAGAAAACCCCAGGTGGCGTAGAGACTGAACGGCATTTCTTCCTTTCACAGTCCGGCACGCGGTCGCTGGACCCAATGGTTGTGGACATCGTGGGTGGTTCTGCCCGCCGCACGCGCCTGCGGTCGGGTGGACATCAAAACCGGGACCCAAACGCCTTGGGCGAAAGGGACGTCGCCGAGCCCAAGCGCACCGAATCTTCGTCGGGAACGCGGCTGCCACGATGGGCATGCGCGTGATAGGCGGCGGCCAGCCCGCGGTTGACCGTTACGACGTCTTCGTTGAATTCGATCTGCTTCTCGCTGATCAGAGGCAGCGTTTTCACCGCCTCTTGTGTGTCGATGATCCGCCCATGGGGAACGAAGCGGCCTTCGGGGATCTCGACCCCGACCACGACGGCGCCAATGCCGATGAAGCAGCGGCTGCCAACCACCGAGTCATGGACGACGGCCTTAAAGCCGACGAAGGTCTCGTCCCCGATGTAGCAAGGACCATGCACCAGCGCATCGTGGGCAATGGATACGTTGCGACCGATAAAGATCGCCCAGCGGTCGCGCCCGACGAAGACGTACTTGTCTTTGAGCGCATGCAGCACAACGCCGTCTTGGATGTTGGTGTTGTCGCCGATGAAGAACGGGGATCCTTCGTCCGCGCGCAGCGAGCTACCGGCCGCGATATGCACGTGATCACCCATCATCACGCGCCCGATGACGGCGGCCTGATGATGGACGAAGGCCGAGCGCGACACCAAGGCCCGCCCGCGGATGTTCGACAGCCACTTCTGACGGTCCGGCGGCGCTTCATAGTGGCCGGTGCGATGGGCATGCGCCGGCTCGTCGCGGTGCAGCGTGGCGCGTACGCCATCGGCCCGCTGCTTTTCAAGCTGCTCGCGGCTGGCGCGCTCACCCCGGTGCAGATACGCGTGAACCGCGTGCAGGGCAATGCCGCCAACCAGACCCCACATTAGGTGACCGCTTAGCGTACCGAGGGCAGCGGCCAGGAAGGCCAGCGCTTCCAGGCGGCTCTCGTGATACAGCTTCACCAGCGTGCTGACTTCGATCAGTCGCCCGCCGACGACGCACAACAGACCCGCCAGCGCAGCCAGCGGAATCTGCGCGATGTACTTGCTGCCGTACAGCATGGCGAAAAGCAGCGCCAGCGCGTGCACCAAGGCCGAGATGCGCGTGCGACCGCCCGACTGCACGTTGACGCCCGAGCGCACAATCACACCGCTCACCGGCATGCCCGAAAACACGCCGGCTCCCAGGTTCGCCATGCCTTGACCGAACAGCTCCAGGTTTGGGTTGTGGTGCGCTCCATCGCCCCTCATGCGGTCGATCGCGCTGGCCGAAAGCAGCGATTCCACCGACGCCAGCAAGGCCAGCGGCACCGCGCGCACGAACAGATCGATCCACTTTTCATCCGGCTCGACCGGCAGCTTGGGCAGCGGCAGCGACGAAGGAATCGCGCCGACGCGTTCGATGTTCCAGCCCAGGTAGGCCGCGACGAACGTCGCGACAAGCACGCCCACCAGCGCGGCCGGAAAGCGCTTGTATCGCGACATGCCGATGGTGAACAGCGCCACCATCAGCCCGCAGACGACGGCCAGCCAGACGACGTGATGCAGCCACAGCGGCTGGTGCATCATCTTGGCCAGCTCGGACATCTTGTAGTCGAAGCCCAGGAGCTCTGGAATCTGCGTGTCGAGCAGCTTCAAGCCGACGCCCGTCGTGAAGCCAGCCAGCACGGACTCGGGCACCAGCCGGCCATACCGCCCCGCCATCGCGAAGCCCAAGATCAGCTGCATGGCGCCGATCATGATGGCGACGGTTGCCACGCCTTCTGCCCCGAAGTCGGCGCTGATCGCAGCGACCATGACCTGCAGTGCGGCCGCCGGACCCGTCACCTGCAGTGGTGCACCGCCGAAGATCGACGCCATGGCGCCACCGATGGCGCCCGCCAAGAGCCCGGCGCTGGGTGGCAGACCGCAGGCCACGGCCAGCGCGACGTTTAGCGGCAAGGCCACTGCCGCCACGGTCAGGCCGGCCAGAATGTCGCTGGGCAGGCCCTGCGATTGATGCACGGCTCGCCAG
>JAYRFD010000145.1:0-11401 GCA_041908565.1 Polyangia bacterium
CATGTGGCGTCGCGTCTGACGCGGCCCGTCAGCCCTGGCCGCGGGCCTTGAGCACGTAGCCCATCGCGCGGAAGCTCGAATCCTTCTGGATCGCGGCGGTGATTCTCGGATCGCCATGGGGATTACTGAGGGCGTTCAGCACGTCGGTCTGGGTCTGGCAGGACGCGGTCGCCTGGGCTGCCAGGGATTGGGCGCTGGCGAAGGCGTCGGCGTCGAACCGGAGGCCGGCGACGGCGCCTTGGCGGCTGGATTGGCGGTCGGCGGCCGCATGTTCGGCTTGGTCGCACGCAGGGCTTCCCGCACCAGCTGACGCGCACGCAGCGGATCGGTCTGTGGATCGACGCCGGCCTGCGCGGGCTGACGCATCAGCTCGGCCAGGTACTGCAGACGGATGCGCGCCATGTCCGGGCAGGTGGCCGGCTTGGCATCGCAGGCAGCCAGGCCCTGCTCGGTCTGCTTCAGCGCCTCTTGCGGCAGAAGCAGCGTCGCATAGGCGTACGCCGCGACTTGGTGCACGGGGTGCTCGCCGCGACTGAAGAACGGCTCTAGCGCCGCCACCGCCCACGCCGGCTGTTCGACGCGCAGGTAGCCACGCGCCAGCTCAACCGCTGCCTGTACATCGTCGGGCGCGCGGTAGTGGGCATCTTCCAGACCGGACAGTCGGTCAAGATCGGTCTTGTCCCCTTGCACCGCAGGGAACACGGTCACGCCGGGCTGCGGCAACAGGACCAACACAGCGACGATCAGGATCGCCACAAGATCAAGAAAGCGGGTCAAGGTCAGACTCCTTGCCCGACTGTATTCGCCTGACCGCTTGGGGTCAATTGAACAGTGTGGGCGCGATCCGCTGCCAGAGACTCAGCGGCGCGCAGCGACGGGATCGGCGACCGCTACCAGATGTAGCCGCGCTGCCCGCGCGAAATGAAGAAGCGGAACGAACCGGCCAGCTGACCGGCCACATCGGGACTGGGCGGCGGGCTGCCCTGCTCGCGCATGGCGCGTCCATCTTCGACGGTCACGCGTAGCTCGGCAGAGATCTCTTCGCCGACGTTTCGGCCCAGTGCATGAAAGCGGATGTAGCCGCGCAGAAGCGGCTCGACGCGCGAAAACTGACAGCTACCGTTTAGTGCGATGTCGGCGCGCACGGCCTCGGCTGGGTTATCGGGCAGCGGGGCCTGCATCGTCGACACCAGGGGCGGAACGATCGGCACTCCAGGCTCGCCGCGCGAAAGCGCCGCGTCTTGCACCGCCAAGATGCCGTCGATGTCGTGCACCGATAGCTGAAACACATCCGTGCGATCCGGCTTGTGCGAGCTTCGCTGCAGGCGAATGAACATCGAATCGACGGCTCGTGGGTCGGGATACCAGCCGGGCCGCTGCGCAAACTGCACATCGGCGAAGAAGTAGTGCGGGTCCAGCGCGAAGTCCGGCAGGGGACTTGGCACCACGGTGCTGCTGCGAACCGCGCTGTACGTCGGGTCTTGCACCGGGCAGTCGCGCAGAAACAGCGTGCCGCTGATCTGTCCTTCGCCCTGCCCTTCGCAGCCCAAACTGCCCAGCGACATCAGCAGCAAAGCAAGCGCTGCGCCGCCGGCCCCACGTCCCCAAGGCCCTTGCTTGTCCGCATCCGCAGCGGACCCGATCCCTTCCGCGCATCGACCGCGAAGTGCCAAGCCCATGGATCGTTTCTATCACGTTGCGCCATGCGCGGGTGCATCACGTTGCCAGCGACGCTGAGCGTATCCGATCCCGAATCGTGCTGGCGACGATCCGCACAGTCGGACCCCGCGCCCGTCATTTCCGATAAGCTACGAAAGACGCATCGACGACAGCACGCGTCGGATTGTCGCAAGACGCAGACCCAAGAAATCGGACAGAAGAAATTGAGCCGCAGACATCGCGCAGGGGACATCGGATGAAGGTCGGCATCAACTACGCGTGGAAGAACTACGCCTGGGATTTCGGACCGGCGCCCAAGAAGAACTCTGGTCAGCTGTGGGGGACTCCGGCCGCCTGGCGCGAGCGCATCGATCAAGAGCTAGCCGAGTTCGTGTCGCTGGGCTTCTTCGCCGTGCGCTGGTTTCTGCTGGGCGATGGGACCATGTTCGGGGTTGACGCGAAGAAGCCCGTGCTAGAACCCAGCGCCGGCTGGACAATGGACGAAGTTCCGTCGCTGCCCAGCGGGTTTTTGGATGACTTCAGCTACCTGCTTGAGCGCTGTGCGATCGCCGGCATTCAGCTTCTGCCATCGCTGGTCGACTTTCACTTCGCCTTCCCCGGTCTGCCTGTGCCGGGATCCGACGGCGTCGTCAAGTCGGGCCGCAGCGCGCTTCTGTGCGATGAAGAAAAGCGCGAGACCTTCCTGCAGAACACGCTGGCCCCCCTTCTGGAAGCGTCTTCCGACTTTCCCGATGTCATCTATGCCTGGGAAGTGATCAACGAACCCGAGTGGTGCACCAGCGCGCCGGAATATCCGCTAAGCGGCGTCGATCCGCGCAAGCCGGTTCGCCGCGATCAGATGCGCGCCTTCATCACGCGGGCTGCCACGCTGATCAACGAAGCTCGCTTTCTGTCGACGGTGGGCTTTGCCTATTACGACTCGCTGCGACGCTGGGATTCACCGGGGATGGGGCTGACGCTGCATCAGTTCCACTACTACGGCGAACCGGCCCAGATTCCGCCGCACGTCTTCGATCCGCGCTGGCCGCTTATCATCGGTGAATTCGCGACGGCGCCGCACCGACCGTGGCCAGAGCTTGGGGCCCGTCAGGATGTCGAAGCCCGCCTGCAGCACGTCGCGCAGAAGGGCTATCCCGCCGCGTTTCTGTGGTCCGCCAACCGCGAGGAAGAGCACTGCGCGCAGCCGGTCGCCGTCGACTTCTCGCCGGAAAATGTGGCCCGCATGCGTCGCTTCCTGCGTGGGCGGTAGGTGCCCCGCGACTTGATCGGGTCTCTGCGACCGCGCCAAAGCTCCCACGCGGGCGCACAGATCCCCCGCCGCTGCCAACAGCCACAAGGCCGTGGCAGCTGTCGATTTTCGTTCGGACCGTGCGCATTGGGTGGGCCCGCGGGGAACTCTCCCAGCGCAGTCATCGTCTAGTTCCCTGCCGCACAACGGGGAGTCGCGGCGGGCAGGCCAGGATGGGGGCGTCCTGGTTTCCGATTCCCTGCGTGAAGACCAGAGGGCAAAGCCATGTTTCCTACGTCGAACCGCGCGCATTCCTTTTTTGTCTCGTTTCGATCACAGACCCGAATCCTGCTGGGCGCCGTCTGCCTGTCCCTTGCCGCCTGCACCGGAGCCAATGACACCAGCAACCAGATGATCTCGGCCGTGGGGCAAATCGTCGTCAACGAGGTCTATCCCAGCGGCTCGGATCCCGTGACCAACCCAGACTGGGTCGAATTCAAGAACCTGGGAACCTACGCCTTTGATCTGGCTAGCTACCGCGTCCGCGATGACACGATCACGGCCGTCCTACCGGCGGGAAGCCAGAAAACGGTCATCCAGCCGGGTGGATACCTGTTGGTGTACTGCGACGATCTGCCCGATGGTGGCGCCATCGATCGCGTCCACCTGCCGTTCAAGCTGGGCGGCAAGGACGAGTTTTATCTGCTGGCCCCCGACGGCACGCAGGTGGACGGTACGGCCTGGGATGCCACGACGGTCACCAACGGCCGCAGCTTTGGCCGCTTGCCCGACGGTTCGGGGCAGTTCCTGTCGCTTACCCCGACCCCCAACGCGCGCAACTTGTAGCGCAACCCACTTCGTTTAGGAGTCTGCGATGTCGAAGTCCAACAAAAAAGGAATCTGCGCTCTGACACTCCTTTTTCTGGCCGTAACGGCCGCGGCCTGCGGCCCTGATGGACAGACACAGGAAGGGGCCTGTCAGATTGCGACCGGCGATACCAGTACGGCATTCCTTTCCACGATCACCTGTCGAGCGGACTTCGACGCGCTTTCATCCGAGCCTTTGGATTCCAGCCTGCCTGGCGCGCAGTCGGTCAAAGTGGTGCTGGACACCGCCGACGACAACGCCCTGTATTTTCAGAACAGCAAGAAATACAAGATTCACTATGAGTTTGCGTCGACGCACCTGTCTGGGCAAAGCCGACCGCTGATTCCTTCGCTGTCATCGTTTAACCAGACTGAATATTTCTCTCCGGATCGGCGCTTCGTGTTGGGCGCGGTCACGTACTACAGCGGGCCTGGTGTCTGGGCGCTTGAGCTTGCTCCGTATGACACGGCCAGCGCCGAGATGATGAACACGCTGTACACGCGCGTGCGCAAGGCCGCCTATTTCGGTCCCCGTCTGGTGTTTCACCCGACGTCGGATACCGTCGCTGCCGAATCGCAGAAGCTGCCCACCAGCGTGCCGCAGAAGTCGACGGATGAACTGTACGCGGCCATCGATTACCAGCCGCTGAACTTGGGAACGGCGGTGGGTCGGCTGCACCTTCTGACCGCGGCCAGCCTGGCGAGCACCTATGTTCCGTATCGCGACATCGTGGTCCTGGATCGCGTTCCCAATGACATCTCGGTCGTGCAGGGAATCATCACGCAGGAATTTCAGACTCCGCTTTCGCACGTCAACGTGCTGTCGCAGAACCGCCGCAACCCGAACATGGGACTGCGCAACGCCAGCACCAACCCGCAGCTTATGGCGCTGGATGGCAAGTGGGTTCGCCTGGTGGTCGGCGCACAGACCTGGAGCATCAGCGAAGTCACCGCTGCCGATGCAGATGCCTGGTGGCAAGAGCACAAGCCGGCCCCGGTCGTACTGCCCGCTGCCGATCTGTCGGTGCAAGCGCTGACCGACATCAACCAGGTCACGGTGGAAGGCAAGGGTTCTCTGCGCGACGCCATCAAGACGGCGGTGCTGGCCTTTGGTGGCAAGGCGGCGCACTACTCGGTCCTGGTCAACACGCCGGGCATTCCGATTCGCAAGGCGTTCGCGATTCCGGCCTATCACTATGCGCGCTTCATGCAGACAAATGGCTTCTACACCCGCTTGGATGCGCTGCAGGCCGATGCCAGCTTTCGCGACGATCCGGCGGTACGCGACGCCAAGCTAGCCGAATTCCGCACCGACATGGGCAAGGCTCCGCTGGACGATGCGCTGCAGACGGCGCTGAAGAACAAGATGGACAGCGAATACCCCGGTCGCAGCATGCGCTTCCGCAGCAGCACCAACAGCGAAGACCTGGACGGCTTCCCGTGCGCGGGCTGTTACGAATCGCACACCGGCAAGGCGGGGGACTGGGTCGACGTCCTGGATGCCATTCGCGACACCTGGGCCAGCGCATTCCTATTTCGCACGTTTGAAGAGCGCACGTACTACAGCATCGATCACAAGAGCGTGGTCATGGCGCTGCTGGTCACCGAGAACTTCCCGACGGAAGAGGCCAACGGCGTGGCGCTGACCAACAACCCCTATGACACGTCGGGGCTGCAGCCGGGCTTTTACATCAACGTGCAAGCGGGCGGTGATGCCGAGGTCGTTCATCCGCCACCCGGTGTGACCAGCGATCAGTACGTTTATCAGTTCAACCAGCCCAGCCAGCCCATCATCTGGGTGTCGCACAACAACTTGCTGGAAGCCGGACAGAACGTCCTTTCGCGCGCTCAGAACTACGAGCTGGGCAGCGCGCTGGATCGGATTCACTCGCGCTTCAACGCTGCGTATGGACCGGCTGCGGGCAACCAGGGCTGGTACGCGATGGATGTCGAGTTTAAGTACGACGGCGACAGTGCAGCGACGGCCAAGCTGTACATCAAGCAAGCTCGGTCGAACCCCGGACGGGGGAATTAGGAATCGGCACGGCATCCAGTCCCTGCAGTGAAGACACGCGACGAACGTAGGAATGAGGTGACAGATGGGGGCGCTTACTTCGGAACGTCTGTGCAGCTTGGGTGTATTCCTTTTTTGTGCCGGACTCGGCTGCGGTGGCGGAGGCATGACAGGGGATCCGTCGATGGGCGATCCGCAGATCTTGGCTGGCACGTTTCAGGTCACGCTGGTCGCCCCAGATACCGTGACCAGCACACCGGGATACACGTCCTTAGTCGGCAAGGTCAGCGACGGTGCAACGCCCAGCAGCGTGCTGTGGACTGTCGCATCCACGGTCGGTGACTGTCAGCTTCTGAAGCCGCGGGTTCCGTTCTGCAACACCCCCTGCGGCAGCAGCGCGCTGTGCGTGGATGACAACCAGTGCCAGGCGTATCCCAAGGCGATGTCGGTCGGTACGGTGCACGTCACAGGAATGAAGACGTCGGCCGGTTCCAGTGAGTTCGACCTGCAGCAAGTGGCGGGCGCATACCAACCCCAAACCGGAGTGTCCCTGCCCTATCCCGCTTTTGCCGAAGGCGATGCCGTCAAGCTGACAACAAGCGGTGGCGCGTACGCTCCGATGACGTTGACAGCGACTGGAATTGCACCTCTTGCGATCACAAGTGGCATGCTGCAGATCGCACCGGGCCAAGCAGCGCGCTTGCAGTGGATGCCAGCCAAGACGCCATCGGCATCCACCATTTCTGTCAAGCTGGACATCAGCCATCACGGGGGAACCAAGGGCATGATCCAGTGCAAGACAACGGACAGTGGATCGTTGGATCTATCGGCCGCGATGATCACAGAGCTGATCAACCTGGGAACGGCTGGCTATCCCACGATCGTGGTCAGCCGCAGCACGGTGCCCGGCAGCGCGGTCATCGCCCCGGGTCGAGTCGATCTGGCCATCACATCGACGGTGGAACAGTCCGTGACGGTGCCTGGCGTGGTGTCGTGCACCGGCAACAGCGACTGCATGATGGGCAAGACCTGCCAGGCCGACCTGACTTGCAAGTAATGCAGCGCGATGTGACGTGAACGAATTCGGATTGCGCAGGCAGCGCGATCCAGCCTCTGGTTTGGATCAAAAAAGGAGTCTGACCATGACCCAGTCTGGTTTTTTGAAGTGGGTGTTGATCTCGGCCTTGGGAATGGGAGCCTGCCAGTCCGCGGATACCACGGGCGGTGGCGGAACCGATACCCCCGACGGCGGTGGAAGTTCGGGAATGGATCAAAGCACCGTCGATCCTGGAGCCCGCTTTAGCTTCTTTGTGACCAGCCTCAAGGCGCTGCAGGATCTGTCGGGCAACCCCTTGGGCTTTGGCGGCGACCTGCGCTTTGGTGAAACCGGCCCCGGGGCTGGCCTGCGTGGCGCGGACAAGATCTGCGCGACCATTGCCGAACGCAGCCAAGCCGGAGCCGGAAAGAAGTCCTGGCGCGCCTTCCTAAGCGCGTCCAACGACGGCAACGGCAACGTCGTCAACGCCATCGATCGCGTCGGCAATGGACCTTGGTACGACCGCTTGGGTCGCGTCCTTTCCATGACCAAGACCGATCTGGTGGCGACGCGCCCGATCGGCGCCGATCCCATTATCCAAAACGACTTTCCCAACGAAGATGGCGTGCCCAACCACCAGCCTGATCCGAACCAGCCTGCCGTCGACAACCACGACATGCTGACCGGGACCGACAACAACGGCCGACTGTATGCGGCCAACGCCACGTGCAAGGACTGGACGGCCAACGCTGGCGACAAGATCAACGAAGGCCAGCCGCGCGTCGGTCATTCCTGGCCGCGCACCGGCGGCGGTGGACCCGGCGGCAACAGCGGCGCGCACTGGATGAACTCGCTGACCGAATCGGGCTGCGCACCGGGCGTCAACCTGATCGAGATGGGCCCTCCGATGGCATCGTCGAATACCGTCGGCTCGGGCGGCGGCTACGGCGGCTTTTACTGCTTCGCCCTTACGCCGTAGTCGTCACTTGCCGCGGCATCGTCGAAAGCCCACCGCGCGGTCGCAGCGCCAGCAGCGGTGCTGGCTCGACGGGCGGACGACCCGGCGCCGGTTCCAAGCGAATGCGCTGAGCCAACGTCGCCAGCGTTCGCTACGCTTCCAGCATCGCAAAGGTGTTGCCAATGCACTGCCGCGGCCCGGCAAGAATGGGGAATCGGGAATCGGGAATCGGGAATCGGGAATCGGGAATCGGGAATCGGGAATGGGAAATGGGAATGGGGCACGTAGCGGAAGCAGCGAGCGGCTAGAGCGGATACGCGTAGAACATCGGCCCCGTCTTTTTGCCATAGCCCCATTCTGACAGCTGTCCGTCGCTTACTTCGCCCGCTGCGATGGTGATCCAGTCCCCGTCGTTCGCGTTCCACCAGCGATAGACCGGAATCGTGCCCTCTTGATGGCTTGGGTAGGCATAGAACGAGAAGGTCTTCTTCTGATAGCCCCAGCCTGAAAGCTGCGAATCGGATGGATTGCCTTCCGGCATCGTTACCCAGTCCTTTTCTTGGGGCTGAAACCAGCGATAGACGGCGATCGTGCCTGGAGCCTGGTGGCGCAGCGCCTTGAACTGGTAGGTCTTGTGTTGATAGCCCCACGCCGACATCTGCGCTTCCGTCGGCTCGCTGTGTTCGGCCAAAGTGACCCAGTCTCGCTGAACGGGGTGATGCATCCGGAAGACACGCGTCATGGGTCCGTCGGCGAACGCCGTCTGCTCGATACAACCCGAGCCTGCCCCCAACAGCGCGAGAATCGCGATCCCCCATACACAGTTCGATTTGATCTGAGTGCTGTTCATCGTATGCCTCCATAGAAATAGGCTCATCAAGGCTAGGCCTCGGAGTTTTCCAGAGATATAGAGAAAGTTTTGGGTTGGTTTCGGTATTGGGAATGGGAATGGGAATGGGAATGGGAATGGGAATGGGAATGGGAATGGGAATGGGAATGGGCGCGCGCCAAGCCGCAGACACCGATGGAGGCGACGCGGACGGCGCGAGCACATCTGACGCTGAGTTCGGCCAAGCTGCCCGCGATCGTTCGGCGTGTTCGCTTGTCTGGCCGCGCAGCAGCGGCGGTGGCCCCGGTGGCAACAGCGGCGCGCACAGGATGAACTCGCGGACCGAATCGGGCTGCGCACCGGGCGTCAACCGGGTCGAGGTGGGCCCCCCGATGGCATCGTCGAACACCGTCGGTTCGGGCGGCGGCTACGGCCGCTTTTGTTGCTTCGCCCTTACGCCGCAGTCGTCACCAGCCGCGGGATCATCGACAGCCCACCGCGCGGTCGCAGGGACATCAGCGGCGCTAGCTCGACGGGCGGACGACCTGGCGCCGGTTCCAAGCGAATGCGCTGAGCCAGCGTCGCCAGCGTTAGCTGCGCTTCCAGCATCGCAAAGGTGTTGCCAATGCACTGACGCGGCCCGGCAATAAATGGGAAATAGGCACCGCGCGGAATGCTGACGCGTCGATCGGGCGAAAAGCGATCGGGATCGAAGCGCAGCGGATCGCTCCACAGCGCCGGCAAGCGGTGCATCACCCACGAGCTAACGAAGATCATCGACCGCGCCGGCAGGTGATAGCCATCCAGATTGTCGTCGGCAACCAGGCCTCGCGTCGTGCAGTACACGGGCGGATACAGGCGCATCGATTCTTCGATCACCATGCGGGTGTACGGCAGCGCGTCGACGTCTTCCACCGTCGGCAGGCGCCCGTCAAGCGCGGTCTTCAGCTCGTCTTGCAGGCGATCCCAGACGTCGGCATGTTGCGACAAAAGGTGCCAGGTCCAGGTCAGCGCGACGGCGGTGGTCTCGTGCCCGGCGGCCATGATGGTGGCGACTTCATCGCGAAGCTGACGGTCGCTCATGCCGGCGCCGGTCTCGGGATCGCGGGCATGCAGCAGCATCGAAAGCAGATCCGGAGTCTGATCCTTGGCGGCCCGTCGACGCTCGATCAGGCCGTAGATCACGGCATCCAGCTGACGCAGGGACTGGCGATAGCGGCGGTTTTCCGCCGTCGGTACCCACAGCGGCAGCGCGACCATCTTCAAGATGCGCTGCGTCGTCGCTTCGTTCAGGTCAGCGAAGGCCTCGGCGGCTTGTGCGCCCTCGCGTTCGGCATCGGCGCCCAGCAGAGTCTCGCAGACGATCTGCATGGTCATGCGCGTCATGTCAGCGGCGACGTCGATGACCTGCCCCGCCTGCGCCGTCCAGCGATCGGCGCAGCCTGCGGCCGCCTGCACCATGCACTGCGCGAAGCCGGCGATGCGCGCCTTGTGAAAGGCCGGCTGCGCGATGCGTCGCTGTTTCAGCCAAAACTCGCCCTCGCTGACCAGAAGCCCCTCGCCGACCAGGGCCCGCATGCGGCGATAGCTGGGGATCTGCTTGCCGTACAGCTTGTGGTTGGCAAACACGTGCTGCGCGTATTCCGGCTTGTTCAGAAGGTACGCGGTTGCGATGCCCAGGGGCATGGCTACCACGTCGCCCAGCGAGCCAAGCCGGCTAAAGACGCCCAGCGGATCTTTGACCAGCTCGGGCGCGATGCCCAGAAGCGACGAGGTCACAGGTCGGGCGGGCTGCTTGGGCGATGCGGGCGCGGCGTTCTGCGACATGACGACTCCACATTTGCGGGTGGACATTTACGCGATGAGCGATGAGCGATGAGCGATGAGCGACGAGCGACGAGCGACGAGCGATGAGCGATGAGCGATGAGCAGTGAACAACAGCCAACGGACATTGAACAACGGACATTGAACGACGGGCAACGGACATTGAACGACAGGCAACGGACAGGGAAGGATAGATGACGAAGAACGGATCGTTCGGTGCTGCCAGCGGCAGACGCCGCGAAACCGCGAGCCGCGTTCCGCAGAGTACCTAGACGCGTGGCCTCGTGCTTGCTTTCTGTAGCAGCCTGCCGCCGCGCGCGGTCCGCGGAAGCGAAAGCCCGCAACCCATCCAATCGCAACCAGGAGTCCTCTATGAGCCACTCGTCGTACTTTGCCTCTGTCCGTCGATCTGTCCTGCCGGCCTGCTTGGCCGGTGGCCTGCTTGTCGCCGCCGGCCTCTTGGGCTGCGGTGGTGACAACGGCCTTCCGACCACCACCGTCGGGCAGAGCATCGTAAGCCCCTCTGTCACGGTCATCACTTTGGACAACCCCGGCGGTGGCTTCACCCCGGCCCCGCCCGCTGGTTCCAAGTGCCTGGTCGGCGGTCGCAAGTTCACCGTCACCATGGCCACCGCCACCGTCGCGTACACCAAGTGCATCGGCGATGGAGTCGCGCCGTACATGCCGATGTCGGGCAGCCGCACGCTGACCGATGCCGAGCTCAAAGATCTGAAAGCCCAGCTCGAAAAACTGACGGTGGTCAAGGCACCGGACGCCTGCATCACCGACGTGCCGATGCTGACCGTCACCGTGCAGACCGCGATGGGCAGCCAGGCCTACGCCGACGACGGCTTCCCCTGCCAGGTCAAGGACAAGCCCTTCCTATCGCGCACGGTCATCAGCGATTCGATGGCCAAGCTCGACACCCTGACCAAGTAACCCCCGCCCCCCCCCTCGCACGACG
>JAYRFD010000146.1:0-5646 GCA_041908565.1 Polyangia bacterium
CAGCGCCTCTTCGTAGCAGCTCAGTGCCGGATCGATCAGCCCGCGGTGCAGCTCAATCGATCCGATGTGCAGAAGCGACATCGCTTCCTTGCGTCGTTCCCCCAGACGTCGACGAAGCTCCAGCGCACGGGCCGTGCGATCCAGCGCCTCGTCGATGCGGCCGAGCAGCCACAGGACTTGCCCCAGGTCGTCCAGCGCGTCGGCGACTCCGCCCAGATCGTTGATCTCGGTGTAGTCGGCATGCGCGCGATTCAGGTGATCCAGCGCCAGCGCCAGGTCGCCCTTGTGGCGATGGATCTGCCCCAGTGCGTAGTGCGCCGTCGCGCGATACTGGCGAACCGCCAGCACATGCGAAAGACGCAGCAGCTTGCTGTACGCCGACAGCGCCGCATCCAAGTCGCCGCGACGAACCAATAGACTTCCCAGCTCGTGCCACATGGCAACGCGCTGCGCCATGTCCCCTTGGCCCAGGCACGAGATCGCGCGCAAAAGCAGGCGAGTCGCGCGGGCCAGCTGATCGTGCGACTCGGCTCGTCCCGCCAGCTGATGATAGAAGTACGCCGCTCCCGCGCCGTGGCCGGCTCGTTCCATATGGCGGGCGACGGCGTCCATGATGTCGTCGCTGTCGCGCTCGCGATGCAGCAGCAGCCACTGCGACAGGAAGCGGTGATAGCGCCGCTTGCGCGTCGAGCTCAGGCGCTCGTAGCACAGGTCACGCCACGGACCGTAGGCGAAGCGATAGCCGCGCTCTCCATGCAGGCGGCTATCGGTCACGGACACGACCAGTCCCAGCGCCATCAGCTGTTCCAGCGTCGCCAACAAGACCGTGCGATCGTCGCCATCGTCCAGGCTGACAAAGGCCATGCCACCGACGGTTTCGTCGCTGTCCAAGCTGTCGCCAGTGGCCGAATCGAGCGGCCCCAGATCTTCGTCGCCATGCACCGCCAGCGCTTCCAGTGAATCTTCGCTGGCGTCGTGATCGGATCGAGCCGCTTGGCCCAGCGCAATGCCAGCCCGATCGCAGCGCTGCAGCATCAAAAGGGCATCCAGATAGAAGTGCTCGCCACAGGCCGATGCGCGTTCCAAGGTGCGCTGGGTCGACGGCGACAGCAAGGACAGCCGCATCGCGACCAGCAGGCGCAGATCCAAGCGGTCGCTGTGCGCCTGATCCAGCTCGGACAAGCGATCCAGATCCAGCTGCGGCTGCAGCGGAATGCCTCCCGTTGGTTCGTCATCGCCGACGTCGGGCACGTACATCGGCGTCCAGTTCAAGATCTCTGTTTCGACCAGCGTGCGCAGAAGCTCGGCCAGTACGCGCGGCGATCCTTCGCTCTTGTCGATCAGGCGCAGCGCCACCTGGGGCAAGGCCGCCACTTCACAGCCCAGCGACAGGCAGAACAGCTCGATGGCTTCATCGCTGCTCAGCGGGTTCAGCTCGATCTGGGTCAGGCCATGGGCGCTGGCGACGCAGTCGGCGTGGTGATCCATGAACTCGGGCCGCGCGAAGACACCGATGAACACCGGAAGCTCAGCCAAGCTGTCGCTTAGATAACGCAGCAGGCTCAGCGTCTGCTCTGTGGAATGTTCTAGCTCGTCGTACAAAAGCACCAGGGGAGCGCGCGCCGCATCCGCGCTGAGGAAGCGCTTGAGCGCCGCATAGCTACGCGACTCGGCACTGCCCGGCGTGCCTGGTGCCGTGCTGCGCAGGCCACGCTCTGCTTCGGTTGGCGCACCGGAATCGGTGGGCGTTAGCCCCAGAAATTCCGCCAAGCTCAGCGATACTTCGCTGGCCCGCACCGGCGGCAGCAGCGATCGACAGGTTCGCTGCAGCTTTTCGCGCGCGGTCTGCGAGGCGTCGTTGGCCAAGATGCCGCAGCGCGCACGCACCTGTTCGCGAAAGGCCGCCAAGGGCAGCGCCGAATCGCTGGGCTGCTCGCCCCCCAGCAGCGTTCCGACGAGCACTCGGTCGCTGGGCAGGCCCAAGTGATCCGCGCACAGGCGCGAGACCTCGCGCAGCAGGCGGCTCTTGCCCAGGCCCGCCGGGGCGGACACCAAGGCGCAGCGCAGTCGCTGCTCGCGCACGCTCTTTTCGATCAAGCTGGTCAAAAGCGAAAGCTCGTGCGCGCGACCGCAGAACGGTAGCTCGCCCCGGCCTCCCATGGCGGCGCCCGCCTGCGCCGGAATCAGGAAGTCGCCATCTGCCAAGCGGGCGACTCCTTCGTCTCCCGACAGGGAATCCAGGTCGACCTTCAGGACGTGCGCGGTGCGGCAGCTTTCGCAGATCTCAACTCCCTCGGAAACGGGAGCGTGACAACTCAAGCAGCGCGCGGTCATCGTGGATCCCTGGACCGCATGAAGCGGCGTCTTGGCAGTCATCCAGCCGACTTATCGCAGCTATGCCCCTCGGTGCAAGCGCGTGTTGCCCACGGCTTCCCGTCCGCGCTTATTTTTCCGTCAGCGCCTCGATGCCATCCCAGTCGGCGGGGGCACCATGTTGGACAAAATACGCGCAGCGCCTGGCGTAGTAGTTGGCGGGCTTGTCGTCGGGATTTAGGCTGGCAATCTCGGCGAAGATGCGCCCGGCCTCAGCGAAGTTTCCCTGCTGAAACAGGCTCAGACCGGCGGCGAACTCGCCACGGCTCTCTTGCTTTAGGCGCAGGGTATCGGCGGAATCATACGGGGACTCTGCCCCAGGGAAGGACGTAGCCGATGGCGCCGACACCGACGAAGGAGGGAAGCTGCTGCGGCTGTCGCTGGCCGCCACCGCTTCGTCATCGAAGACCTCGTATAGTTCGACGACTGCGGTCTTGCCCTTGGCACGCACCTTGCCGATCAGGCGAATGTGCATCGGGAACTTCTCGGCGAAGCCCGACTTTTCGATGGCTTCCGCGCTGGCCAGGATGGTCGCACCGTAGCGCTTGGTCAGGCTTTCCAAGCGGGCGGCCGTGTTTACCGCGTCGGCGATGACCGTGCCGTCCATGCGCTCGGGCTCGCCGACTGTGCCCAGCATCAGCTCGCCGGTATGAACGCCAATGCCGATGTGAATCGCTTCCTGCCCCAAGGCCAGCCGTGCCGAATTGAAGCGCCGCAGCGTCTTTCGCATGGCACACGCCGCCTTCAACGCATCGCCCGGGTGTTCTGGAAACAGCGCCATGATGCCGTCGCCCAGGTACTTGTCGATGAAGCCCTGGTGATCGCGGATCAGCGGTCCCAAGTGGCGCAGCAGACGATTGATGAACGCGAAGTTTTCTTCCGGCGACATCTGTTCCGACAGAGCCGTAAAGCCGCGGACATCGGCGAACAGCACGGTCATGGTCCGCTGGATCTGATCTCCTAGCTCGACGGTCGTGATGTCTCGCTTGCCCAAAAGGTGCAGGAAGGCCTTGGGCACAAAGCGGTAGTAGGCGCGGCTCAGGCGCTCCATGGTCTGCGCTTGGTTTTCGATGGTGGCGTAGGCGCGCGCGCTCTTGCGGGCCAGGATCAGCGCATCGGCCAGAATCAGAATCAGCACCGCCAACGGTGTGGTCGGCAGGATCGAAAGCGGCTGCAGCGTGACCTTCAGAATGTCGTATGAAGCACCCGCCGCCAGCGATAGAAACCCGAAGGCAAATAGTCGCGAGTCAGTCAGGCCCTGCCGCACGATGCGCACCGTGATGTAGACGCCATACAGCAGCATCAGCAGGCTAAACAGCTGCATCGAAATCAGCGTTCGCGTGTAGATGGCTGCGTTGGTGCACAGCACGATGACGCCGTACACCGCAAAGACCCATGGCGGGAAGCGCTGAACCCAGCGATGCAGCTGATTGGGATACAGGTTGGCGAAGAAGAACGTGAAGGCGGGAGGCATCCAGGCCAGCGACAGGTACTCAAGCTTGCGCAGCCAGTCGAACGGAATGCCGGGAAGAAGCTGGGTCAACAGAAGCTCGCCCTGCATCGCGGTCCAGATCGACAGGCCAATGCAGAAAAGGCCCAGGCCCAGTGGCGCGCGGTCCTGCCGGCGCAGCAAGTACAGAAGGATCTGAAAGACGCCGATGATCACGCAGGAAGCAGAGATCGCCATCTCGCGCAGCAGCGCGTTTTCGCGGTGATGCTGGACCTGTTCCGCCGTGCCAAACCAGATGCTGGCCCGCGGCCCGCCGCGGAAGAAGCCAAAGTTGGCAAGCTGTAGCGTCAGATCGATCTGCGCCTGTTCGGTCTCGAAGTACAAGGCCTGGGCGCGGCCGTGTTCACGATAACCATCACGACTGGTGGCCAGCTGACCGCTCTGCGAGAGCTTGCGCTGATCGATCCACAGGGCCGATGCCGCGCTGGCCAGCTTGACCTTCATGCCGTAGGCCCCGGCTTGTGGCAAAAGCACGCGCAGCCGAAACGTCGCATAGCCATCGGCGGGCAGTGCCTTGCCATCGACCTTCATGCCGTTCCAGATGTGCGGAAAGGGATAGATCCCCGTCGGCACAGTGGCTGAAACGCTGCCGTCTTTGGCCTGCTCTGGCGAAAGCAGCTTGTGCCAGTGCCACAGCCACTCACCATCCAGCGGCACCATGCCAGCGCGCGCAAAGTTCCAGCCGCGCAGATCCAGCACTCCCTGCTGCGCACGCGGAGGCATCACGGCCTTGCCGCAAGCTACGCAGCTCAAGATACAGAGGAGCAAGCAGCCGACTGCGATGCGACGCATGGCAAATCACGCCATCGTATCACGTCGAGCGGTGGGCTCGTCGAGTCAGCCCCTGTCCGCAGGGGCGCATGTAGTTGTCAGGAGGCACAGTCGGCTGGCGGGTCATCGGGCCCACTTCACGTCCAGATCCGGAATCGCGCGCTGCCTGCTGTCCAGACATTGGGCACGGCTGATAAGGTGCCTACATGAGCTGCATTCTGGTGGTAGATGACGATGGCCACATCCGTGAAGTCATGCGCTTCACCTTGCAGCAGGCCGGCCATCAGGTCCTGGAAGCTCGCGACGGGGCCGAGGCCCTGCGGCGCTTCGCAGAAGGCGGCATCGACCTGTGCATCCTGGACATCCTGATGCCCGAAGCCGATGGCCTGGATGTCTGCCGCCGCATCCGCGCACAGAGCCGCGTGCCCATCATCTTTGTGTCCAGTCGCGACGAAGAACTGGATCGCGTCCTGGGCCTTGAGATGGGGGCCGATGACTATCTGGTCAAGCCGTTCAGCCCGCGTGAACTGGCCGCACGCGTCAAGGCCGTGCTCCGTCGCCTGCAGCCGGATCCGGTGACTGCCAGTGACAGTGCACGTTCCGATCTGCGACGGCGCGGACCGCTTGAGATGGACCACGGTCGTCATCGCTGTACGTGGAATGGACAAGAAGTCGTGCTGACGGTCACGGAGTTCGGCCTCTTGGCCTCGCTGATGGCGACGTCGGGTCGCGTGTACTCACGACAAGAACTGGTCGATCGCGCGTACGGGCAGGGCCATGTCATCACCGAGCGTACTGTCGACAGCCACGTCCGCCGCATTCGTCAGAAGCTGGCGGCCCTGGGTGCCGATCCGATCGAGACGGTCTATGGCTTGGGCTATCGCTTGCGAGAAGATCCATGAGCCCCGCCGAAGCGAACCGAGAGTCTGCAGCAGCCGACCCGCACGCGGGACCGTTGCTGCGAGCCAAGCGGGCCGATTCCCCAATCCTGC
>JAYRFD010000147.1:0-1540 GCA_041908565.1 Polyangia bacterium
CAGATGCACGGGCTCACCGTCGAAGACGGCGCCTTCTGCAGACAGCGCAAGAAGCTGGAAGGCGGCACGCGTCTCGCGATCGATGTGCTCGCGACGCGTAAACGGAGTGCCGATGCGAACCTCGTAGCTTGAGTGCAGCGGGCTGGCGGTGCTGCCCTGGGCCCGACGGATCTGCACAAGCGCTTCGCGATCGCCCAAGCCGAAGCGTCGCAGGAAGCGAGCCGTGGCACGAGCCTGCGATTCACTGACCGGCGTGTCGTAGTAGATCTGCAAGCGCCCGTCGCTGACGCGCTTGCCCATGCCGACCCCGAACAGCCAGCGCAGCGCGAAGGAAGGCAGGCTTTCCGGTGCTGCATCTTCTTCGTATGCGCTGGATGCCACGGCGGTCGGCGTCGGGTTGCACCCCGATCCAACGGCCAGCGCCCACAGGGTCAAGCCGACCAGCCGACTGCTGCGACGGCGCCGAGATTCCATCGTTTCTGTGCTGTCTGCGAACACGCGGTGTGCAGGCATCCCGCCCCCTGCATCCGCACCATCAACGCAGGCGGATGCGGGGTCATTTTATCACGAAGGAATCCAGCGGTTTCAAGCCCCTTGTGTCTGGATTTCCGTCGCTGCGCGTATCACACAGGGGAACAGGGAGCACATACGGACCCGCAGCCGTAGGTCGATAGATGGGGGAGATGCGGGAGATGCGGGAGATGCGCTGGCCTCCCCGTTACCGCCCCATTACCTAACCTATAGATCGATGCGTTCGTAGCGGCAGAGCGCGATTAGCGCTTCTTCCATGACGCGGCGGGCCCGGCTGGTCTCGCGATAGAGCTTGGCGTGGATGGCGGCGTCGCTGGCGTCCTGGCTCTCGCAGCGCTTCGAATACTCCTCGAAGGCGGTCAGGCTGGACACGATCTCTGCCAAGTGATTGGGGCACTCGCAGCGCACCGACGACGAGATCTCTTGCAGGCGACCTAGCTGCTGCGGCGTGAACAGCTTGGCCGACCCGACGGGCAAGGGGGCACCAAAGTCGTCCTCGGCGCCGATTAGCCGCGGGCGAGAGCTTGCGCTGCTGGGTCCAGACACCGATGCTGCGCTGGTCACAGGCGCATACGAACCACTGGCCGATGCTCCGTCGCCCGTCTGCAGCGCATCGCGAACCAGCAGGCTGAGCATGTTCAGGCGCAGCGCCGCCAAGGACAGCGGGGCCTTCAGCGTCCGCGTGCGGTCGCCCAGAGCAGAAAGCTGCCGAAGCTGCTCGCGCGGGACAAAGGAATACAGGACCAGGACTAGCTCAGCCCCGGTGCTGCTTAGCAGCGCGTCGAGGTCGCTCTTGCGCGCCTCGCCGGCTGCCGCGATCTGCGCCAGATCGACGACCAGAACTTGTGGGCGCAGCGCCGGCACTCGCTGGCGAAACTCCGTCGGAGAGCTGCCGCTCCAGACGATGTCGATGCCCGATAGCTCGGGTGGCATGTGGCCCCCCGGCCCCTGCACCGTTCGTAGCTGGGCGGCCAGCTGTTCACTTAAGACTGCGATGCGCACCATGCTG
>JAYRFD010000148.1:0-2154 GCA_041908565.1 Polyangia bacterium
GACTTTGTTGTCGGTATGTCCTTCGATCTCGACCTTCTTGATGGCGGGGATGGACACCAGCGTGTGGGCGATGGTGTCGAGCAGCTTGAAGCTCTTTTTCAGAATCTGGTCTTTGCCGGTCGCGAAGAAGACCTGCTCCAGAATGACGATCTGGCTTCCCTTCACTTCGATCAGGCCCGGGCAGCCGCTGCGCTTCGGATCGGGCGAAGGAGAGCCCGCCTGATCCGGACATGCATCGGTCCCATCCGGTACCTGGTCGCGGTCGCGATCGGACAGCGGGCAGCCTGGCTTGTTGGCATCGGGGTTTAGCCCCGATGGGACGCCCTTGCACTGATCTTGGCCGTCGTAGATGCCGTCGGCATCGCTGTCTTTGTCGGGACAGCCGGGCTGGGTCGGGTCGGGCCGCGCACCGGCCTGCACTTCGATGCACTGATCCTGATTGTCGTAGACGCCGTCGCCATCTTTGTCGCGCAGGGGACAGCCGGGCTTCTGCGGATCGGGCTTGTTGCCGGCCGCTTCGTCGGGACACTGGTCTTGGTTGTCCAGGATGCCGTCGCCATCTTTATCACGCTGCGGACAGCCGGCCTTGTTCGGATCAGGATTGCTGCCAGCCGCTTCGGTCGGACACTTGTCATCGGCATCGACAATGCCGTCGCCATCCGTATCGGGTGGTGGTGGCGGCGGACAGCCGTTTGTCGCTGGCTCGCCGGTGCGAATGCCGGCGACTTCCGGACAGGCATCCTGCTTGTCGGGAATGCCGTCGTGGTCTTTGTCCTTGGGCGGCAGGGGGGCCATCGGCGCATAGGCCAAGCGCAGCAGCGCGCGCGCATCGGGGGTTCCCGGTTCGCGCAGTGCGCCAATGCCACCCGCGGCGCTGAGCTGGATCATGTGGGCGATGTTGTAGTGAACGCCCAGCAGCGCTTCCAAGCTGGTCCAGCCTTGGTGGAACGCCGTGAAGCCGGCCGGTACCGTCGACAGAATAACTTCTGGGCCGATGGCCAAGCGGTATTCCAAGTTGGCGTACTTGATGGCGCCCCCAAACTGGATTTCGGGGCCGACCGTGTTGCCGTTGAGCGGCGGCAGATCGCCGATCGACTGCGTGGGGCGATACAGGAAGCCGAAGTTGAACGACCACATGATGCTGTGCGACAGACCGCCCAACATCAGCTTGGGCAAGAAGCGCACGCCCGATTCGCCCACCTGTTGCTGGAACGTTCCATCGCCCGCGCGCGGGAAATTGAGCGGTACCCAGAAGTCCAGCCCCACGCTGAGCGAGATCGCATCGCGATAGGGCTGGCCAAAGATGCGCAAGCGGGCCCCGATGCGGGGATCGCTGATCGCGGGCTGGCTGATCGGGCGGATTCCGGCCAGGGCATTGCCGCGTTCCATGAACACCAGCGGCACCGACAAGCTGATCAGCAGGCGGTCAGCAAAAGAGCCGGCGACGTCGATGTGCCCCATCAAGCGGTGTTCAATGATGGGTTGGTTGGTTGTGTAGTCGCCTGCGGCGGAACGCGTCCCCAGCACCAGGGGATTGTGGGCGTAGTTGAGCGTGACGCCCGCAGCGAAGGAGCGCATCGAGCTGTACCACGGGTGATCCACGACGAAGGACCATTCACCAGCGGCGGTGGGTTCGTGGCGGTTCAGCTCGAAGCCACGGTTCTGGACCGTGCCTGCGGTCTGTGCAGCGGCGGTGGAGACAAGGCCCGACAGGGCCATGGAGCATGCAGCAGCGAGAATCCGACACACGATCAACCTCTATTCATGGGGGTCAGTGGGTCCAGACCGCGAAGAAGAGGGAGCCCCCCTTCGATGCAGAGTCTCTGAATGCGGGCGATCACTGCGGGACTCCGCCTCGCCGACGACGAAGGCGCAGCGCGGCCCCCAGCCCCATCAGCAGTGCGAAGGCAGAAACGCCGGCCTTTCCAACCCCAGCGCCAGGGTGGGCGGCCTGACAGGTGAACCCGTCGCCGCGGATTTCGGTCCGGTCCACTGCGACCGATGCCGAAGCGCTGTTGTTGTTTGGGTTGGGCTCGGCGTTGTCAGCGCTGACTTGCGCCGTGAAATCGAGCTTGGCCGCGGCATTGGGTCGTGCCGCCAGCACGAAGTTGATCTGCGAGGTGGCAGCGGCGACCGTCAGGCTGGCCAGCGTGC
>JAYRFD010000149.1:0-7500 GCA_041908565.1 Polyangia bacterium
CGCCTTGACCGCAGAACTTTCAGCGGTGTAAGCAGGGCATCCTGAGCTCCCGCCGACGGACATCTTGGCTGCCTGCCCAGCCGTCGAAGACCCATCGCCTGCACGGCCGCTTGGCCTGCTTCTTGTCCCTTGTTCCTCCCACCCGCTGAAGGATCTCTGATGACTCGCTTCTCTTCCGTTCCTGCTGTTGCGATCTGCGTCCTTGCAGGGTGCAGCGGCGGTCCACTGCCACCTGCGACAAGCTCTGACCTGTTTGGGCTGGCCAATCGCTGCGTTTCCGTCGGTGCGATGCCCCCCAATCACGACCGCGGGGCGCTGCTGGCCCAAAGCCAGTCCGGCGCCGCCTTCGACTTCGTCGGCAGCGATCTGGCGAAGGCTTCTCGCTTCTTCTTGCGAGCTTCCGATCTGGGCACCTACCTGCTGCGCGATGAACAGGGTCGCTATGTCGTCGGCAACCCAGACGGCAGCTTGGCCGCCGCCACAACGCTGGAATCCGACGTCACCCGCAACGAGGATGGCTATGTCTCGCCCGCCGAATGGGACGTCCTTGCCATCGACGGACGCACGGATCGCTTTCGCTTGCGACAGCGCAGAAGCGGACGCTTTTTCGGAACCCGCGATCTGGTGTCCGATGTCTCGCAGGCCGCAGACATCGCGTTTTACGAAACCGAAGGCTGCGCATCGCCCCCTGAGCTTGGCTTGGATGCTGAGGGTCGCATCACCAAGACCCACTTCGCCGACGGAACGCTGTACGGAGTCGTCGATGCGCATTCACACCTGTTTAGCAACTTCGCCTTCGGTGGCGGCGGCGTGTTTCACGGCGCGCCGTTTCATCGGCTTGGCGTTGAACACGCCCTGCCCAGCTGCGAGGGCGTTCACGGACCCGAGGGCGATCGCGACATCGTTGGCAACTCGTTCAACCAAGACTCGATCGATCTCAACCGGATTCTCACCGCGTTCCTGACCGGGCGGCTTGGCAGCTTCGACCATCATCCGGATGGCTATCCGAAGTTCACCGACTGGCCGAATTCCTGGAAGATGCTGACGCACCAGCTGCAGTACTACCGCTGGGTTCAGCGCGCCTATCTGGGCGGACTTCGCTTGATCGTCCAGCACTCGACCAGCAGCCAGGTCTTGTGTGAATTGACGGCGGGGATCGGATCGCAGACGCCGCGCATTTCGTGCAACGAGATGGTCGCGGCCAAGCGAATGTTCGACGAGACGCGGGCCATGGAGCGCTACATCGACGCGCAGCACGGGGGCCCCGGCAAGGGCTGGTTCCGCTTGGTCAAGTCGCCCGCCGAAGCGCGCGCCGTGATCGCAGACGGCAAGCTCGCGGTGATTCTGGGAATCGAGACCTCGAACCTGTTTGACTGCGTGTTGACGCCGCCCGCTGGCACCGCGAAGTGTGACGAGGAAGCCGTTCGCAAGCGCCTGGATGAAGTGTATGCGCTGGGCGCGCGCGTCCTGTTTCCCGTGCACAAGTTCGACAACGCCTTTTCGGCTGGCGATGGCCATCGCGGCTTCATCGAGTTTGGCAACTTCGTCAACAGCGGACACTACGGCAACTACACGCAAGACAGCTGTCCCGATGTTCCAGCGGTCTATGACCACGGGCCGGTCACCTTCGGCGGCCTGAACGCCCCGCGCGATGTCTATGACTCGGCAGCGCCGGTGGACATGAGTCGCTTCAAGGACTCTCCGCTGGATGCGCTGTCGCCGCACCTTCCCAAGTTTCAGCGACCGCCCATCCCCGGCGATCACTGTCAGAAGGCGGGGCTGCAGCCGCTGGGCGAGTTCCTGATGAAAGAGATGATGCGCCGCGGAATGATCATCGAAGTCGATCACATGCCGCGACGCTCGTACGCGCGCGCGTACGAGCTTCTGCGCCTTTACGACTATCCAGCCGCTGGCACGCACGGCAGCGACAATCGCGGCGACCTGTACAAGCTGGGCGGAATCTCGACGGCGCGGCTGGATCGCTGCATCGATCCGGCGGATAAAGACGCGCCGATGCGACGACTGCGCGAGCGCATCCAACGAATCGAAAAAGCCGGGGCGTATCCAGCGCAGGGCTTTGGCTTCGACTTCAACGGCTTTGCCAAGGGTCCACGGCCGCGCTTCGGCAAAGACTCGTCGTGTGCGGTGCCGCAGACCGATCACCGCATGACGTATCCCTTTGTCTCGATGGCGGGCGACGTCACGTTTTTGCCGCCGCGACTGGGTGAACGCAGCGTCGACTTCGACAATGAAGGGATGCTGCATCTGGGCCTTCTGCCCGAGCTAATTCAAGACGCGCGCAACGTCGGCTACAGCGATGCCGATCTTGAACCGATCTTCCGATCCGCCGAAGGCTACCTGCGCATGTGGGAACGCGCCGAACGCCGCGCCGCCGAGCTTCGCGCCACCGGCCCCTAATCCACAGCGAGCGAAAAGACCGCGCGCAACCAGCGCATCAAGCGCGGCAGTATGGAGGATATGGGGCCTTGCTCCGCGTCGCGCATTCCCCATGAATTGGCTATCTACGCAAAGCCAGATATTCCAATAATCGGCGACTGTGTAGATTTCTAGCGACGCTTTAGGAACAGGGCTTGTGACCAGCCGCGGGCGGCGAAGTCGCCAGCCAAGATGATGTCGGACATCTCGCCGAAGCCGTCGCTGATGCGGCTTTGCCCCCAGTTTTCG
Organism: Polyangia bacterium; assembly: GCA_041908565.1. Lineage (GTDB taxonomy): Bacteria > Myxococcota_A > Polyangia > Palsa-1104 > JAEUJZ01 > JAEUJZ01. The sequence goes on from JAYRFD010000149.1 coordinate 2,686, forward strand.
AAGGGGCGCGTGTCCAAGGGGCGGCCGCGGGCGAGATCCAAGACCAGGAACTTGCCGCCGGATACTTGGCTGCGATTGACCAATAAAAGCTGGTCATGGCCCAGGCCGTAGAAGTCTCCGACCAGCTGGGCATCGCCGGCGTCAAACCAGCTGCTGAAGGTCGATCCCGCCTGAAATGACTCGGTAAACAGCACCTCGGCCGGGGCGCGCTTTTTGCCGTGGAAGCTGGCGACCATCAGGCCCCCTGCCCCGTTGCTGCGGTCGCAGCACAGCAGCTGATCGTAGCCGCGATGCAAAAAGTCGCCGGCCAGGATCACGTCGCCAGCGTCCAGCCAGCCATTGAACAGCGAGCTGTCGCCGTACTTTTCGACATACAGGTGCTGCGGCTGCCCACTTTTCACGTCGCTGATGCGGATGCGCCCGTGCTGCCCGCCGCGGTTGATGGTCAGCCACTGATCGTGACCCAGGCCCAAAAAATCGCCGGCCAGGTGGACATCGCCTTCGTCCTGCCAGCCGTCGAGCCACATGCTTTGACCCCAGCTTTCCCAGTAACGAATCTGCACGGGATAACCGGACGCCAGGTCGGCGATCATGACGCGCCCCAGCGACCCCCCGCGGTTCATCAAGACCAGCTGATCGTGACCGAGACCCATGAAGTCGCCAGCCAGATACCAGTCGTTGGGGTCAATCCAGCCGTTGAGCCACTCGTAGGCGCCCCAGTCTTCGCCCAACACCACCGGGCAAGGCGCATGTCCCGTCGACAGATCGAACAGGCGCAGCTTGGGTCCGCTGGTCGTCATGCGGTTTACGCACAGAAGCTGCGACCGCCCCAGCCGTGCAAAGTCGCCGACGATCTGCAGGTTGCCGGTCGAAAGCAGACCATCGAACTGCGTCGACTCCCCGCGAGCTTCGCGATAGATGACGGCGGCAGGGCTTTGGCCTCCGCTGAAGTCCAGGGCCAGCGCGCGGTCGTTCATCAAGCGGGTCGGCCGCAGGCGGAAGCGGGCGACCGCGGTGCGATCAACCAGCTCGGACGAAGGCTGCACCAGGCCGCGCTGCTCGACGGGGCTGGCGAGGCCATCGCGTACCGACGCGTCTTTTGGGCCGATCGCCAGGCCGCTGTGATGGGCGGCCAAGGTCCAAGTTCCGTCGTCGTTTGGAAGGATGCGAACGCGCTGGCTGGCATGCCCGCTGGATGTCGACTGCACAAGCGCGGCCCCGGCATTGACGCTGCCGCCGGCGATGCCCAAGCACTTGGCCGAGTGAGCCGCAACCAGCGCATACGTGTCGTCGCTGGACTGGTACAGCAGACGAAAGACCTGTTCGGAAAAGCCAATGCGCGGCCGAGCCACAACCGCCGCGCCGTCTTCCTGACTGCGCTGATCGACGGTCAAGACCAGGCCGCTTGGCACCGACTGCAGCTCGAACGATCGACCGGTCAGACTGGGCAGGACCAAAGTCAGCTCGACGATGTGAATCGGCAGCGGAGAATCGGCAAGGGTCAGCTCGCCGTGGTGTTCGCTTAGATAGTGGCCGTCGCCGCAGCGCAGCGCGGGCACTCCACCGACCAGGCTGCGCACGAAGATGGCATCGGACGTGACGAAGCGCGTACGCGCCCCGATATGGGGTGGCGCCGATGCGTCGCTGACCAGCGACAGAAACGTGCGGTCCAGGGTTCGCAACGCAACACGGTCGTCCCAAAGCTCCCACAGATCGAAGCACTGATGCTTGCCCAGGCTGGATCCATCCACACGCAGCGGGCCGCCATCGCTGTGCACAGTCAGCAGGCCCAGCGGCGTGCGCAGCGCCACCGACACGCGACGCTTGGCCCAGTGCACAGGCCCCCGCCGCGACGACCACACCAGCTCGCCGGGATCTTCGGGCGTGCCGCGAAAGATGCCCAGCTCGCCGCTGCCCAGCACGGCCGCGAAGCACTCGCCGGGCTCGCCGTAGACCTGGCTGCGCCAGACGATGATCTCCTCGGTCAAGGCCAAGGTCGCGGCCTGCGCCGTGGTGGCCCGCGCTTCTTCTTTGGCGACCACCAGCACGCCGTTTTCTTCCATGCGCGCGCTGTAATACCCGCTGCTGCCGCCGCTGCTGCCCCACGGACAGCCGTGATTGTCGTGCGGCGATGCGCCCGCAAAGACCGCCAGCGCACCACTTTCAAGCAGGGTCAGAAAGTACCGACCATTGCCCGATCGCCGAGACTCGCCGACCAGAAGCCGCTCGCCCAGACGAAGCACGGCCGTCTCTTGCGCGGGGGGACGCAGGTTGGTTTCCAAGAAGAAGGTCGCGCTGTCGCGATACTCCCCATCGGGCCGCTCTGCTTCCAGGGCCAGAAAATGGAAGTCCATCACGTCGACGCCGCCGGCGCTGTCTTCGGCCAGGTTGGTGGCGACGATGTAGCGATGCGGCAAGTCGCGCGTGCGCAGAGACACACCGCGCGGATTGGCCAGCCCACGCACCAGCTGAAACGTCGCTGCCGCGCGAAACTCCGCATCGTCTTCAAAGGGACAGGGCAGCAAGCGAGCCTGCCGCGCGACCAAGTACAGCGTCGGTGAGCCCTGCACTTCGATTGACACTCCGTTGCGGTCGGCGAAGCCCGCAACAAAGCGAAACAGCGAACGACTTCCATCGCTGGGGTGAAAACGAACCCACGCCTTATCAACCCCCAAGGGAACGAACGTGCCGTCTTCGATGCGGCTCAAGTTGCACAGCGGGCCGTAGTAGCGCGGCTTCAAAAGCGACAAGGTGCAGGCCAGCGCCGTCGTCAACAAGCGATTGCGCAGCCCAGGGTTTAGCGCCGCCATCAGGGCCATGGCATAGCTCGGCGCGACGGAGGATGCCTGACGCAAGGCCACGGGCAGATCCAGGGGCCAAGACAGCTCGGGCTCGGTCGGGATGGTCAGCTCGCCGCCGCCGGAAAAGCCCAGGAAGCCGCGGTCGCTGCGTCGCAACAGGATCTGCGTAGTCCAACCGTTCAGATCGACAGAGGACGACGACAGCAGCAGATCTCGATTTGTGGCAGCGCCCGAAGCCAGCACCGCCTTGGCCGCCGCATCGGTCAAAAGCGAATCGCCGGTGCTCGGTGCCGCCGGGGCGCCGCGCACGGGGCCCAGCATGCGCTCTGGCTCGCCGCAGATGATGTGCAGCAGCGCATGCAGGGGGCCGCGAATTGGGCCCTGTTCGTCGAGGCGACCGACATCGACATCAGCGAACAGCCCCCACGGGCCTTCCGACGTCTGATTCGGCTGCAGATACAGCCCCACGGTGTGTGGACCAGCGATGCCAAACAGCGATCCTTGTTCGATGCGCAGCGTGCACAAAAGCGACACGTGGCCTTGATGCGCGGCCCGTTCAAGCTCGGCGGCAAGACCGCGTGGGAACAGGCGATGGGCCAAGCGACGAGCCAAAAGAGACGGCGATCGCAGCGCCGGTGCTTCGATCCGTCCCTGCAACAACGACCGCCCACGAAGCTGCCGCACCAGCGCCGACGCAGCGTCTTCCACCGTCGAAAAAATCGCGGGTTCGAAGCACGCCGCATGCCCCGGAGCGCGAGCCCGCCACGCCGCGATCTCGATGGCGCTGGTCCGCGCCAGATCAACCACTTCCCCGGTGGGAGCCAGCGCAAAGCGTCCGGCGCTGTCTTCGTGCAGCACCAGACCATCCCCCAGAAGCTCGGCCGCCGCCAACAGACCCGATCCCAAAAGCAGCCCAACTTCCTGCGGCGCTGCCAGCTGATCTTTGTCGGCATCGACGACAAACAGCGATCCGACAGGTCCCGGATCGATGACCCGTTCGCCCTGCGCATCGGCCCCAGAGGCCCGCTGTACATGCCACTTCGATCCATCGATCAGCGGTCGGAACGGATTGCCGATGCTCACCCGCAGCGTCATGCCGAAAGCCCCCCAGACCTGACTAGCATCGCACGGTCTACCCCGTGGATAACAGCCCGGAAACCGCCCGCTACGCACTGTGTGCATTTGCGCCTCCCACGAATCACGCGGCCCGTCACTTCATGCAAAAGGGGCCTTCCACGGCCCGCGCTGGCGACCGAAAATGGCGTTCGCATGTCGACCCATTCCCTGGATGCAAGCCGCGGCATTTTGTTCCTATGCGTCGCCAATTCGGCACGCAGTCAGCTGGCTGAAGCGCTGGCGCGCCATCGCTTTGGAGATCGCATCCGCGTGCAGAGCGCGGGCAGCCAGCCGAGCCGCGTAAACCCCGTCGCTATCGAGGTCCTGGCCGAGCTTGGGATTTCGGCCCGTGACCAGCAGTCCAAGTCGGTCAGCAGCATCGATCCGGCGACGGTTGGACTTGTGATCACGCTGTGCGCCGAAGAGGTCTGCCCGGTCTTTCTGGGCCAAGCCCCGCGCCTGCACTGGCCCATTCCCGATCCCGCCAGCCCACCGGACCGCGTACCGCCCATGACGGAAGACGAGCTTCTGCCTCGCTTCCGTGTAGCCCGCGACACCATCGCCGCCCGCCTGGCCACGCTGTCGATCGCCGACCGTTGAGACGCGCCTGTCCGACGCATCAGCCTGTGCCGTCAATCCCGCAGCCCAGCCGCCCAGCCGACACAGAGAAGCCGCAGCGATCAGATGCCGCGCACGCTGGTGACCAGCAGACCGGACAGCGCGTTGAAGATCGCAACGGTCGCCGTACCCAGCGCAAACAGAACGTACAGCCGCAGCAGCTTTTCGCGCAGCGGTGCCTGGTCGACCAGCGAGTCTTCGGACAGCGCGTTCCCACCCCGCCCTAGCTGCGCTGCGATGATCACTGCCCCGACGGCAAACGGCAGGCCGATGGTCGCCA
>JAYRFD010000150.1:0-2303 GCA_041908565.1 Polyangia bacterium
GGCGCCGGCTTCGAAAGCAACTTCGAGTGGGTCGGCAGCACCGCAGAGCGATCCCTTCTGCACGAAGGCGCCGGTGGAGCGCTTTTGGCATCGCCGATGGACGCGCGCTATCCCGGCGGCAGCCGAGCCCAGACCTTTGCCTTCTTTGTCCAAGACGACCTGGATCTGATCCGACTGTTCACTGGCAATGACTCCGACCCGCCGGGCAAGCTGCGGGCGCTGGTGGCAGGACGGGCTGGCGGCAGCTTTCTGTACATCCCGCAGGACGCCCGCCTAAGTCAGTTGCGCCCGACGGTCGAGCTTTTTGACGAACGGCAGCAGGCCCGCCCGGTCTATTCCGGTTCGCTGCACCTGCGCTACGAGCCGATCGCCGGCCTGGCCTTGGTCGGCGGTGGCATGGTCGGCGTGCGACCGCCCAACCTGGACGATCAGGCGCGGCTGGATGACGGTCGACCGGGCCTGCTTTTGCCGACCCGCGTCGTGCTAAACAGCGAGTCCGCCTATTCCGCCGAAGCCAGCATCCGCACCGCCTACCGCCGTTTGGAAGGCAGCGTCACCTATGCCTTCACGTACCTCGACAGCCCCATTTTGATGGTCCCGGTGACCCTAGCTGGCGAGAGCTGCATCCTGGGCTTTGACGGTCGCAGCTGCAGCCCGCTGTTCAGTCGAGCCAACGCGCAAGCCGCCAGCCTGCACTCGATCGAAGCGGTGGCCCGCGTCTACCTTCTGTGGGGCTTAAGCGCGTTTGCCAGCGTCGGTTACACCCGCCCCGACACCACCGCTAGCGGCGAAGCCGCCCTGCCCCGCGTGCCGCCCGTGCATGGCGTCGCCGCGGTCGAGTTCCGCCGCCCCCGCACCATCTTCAACTTCGTGCAGCTTTTGGTGCGCTGGGCCGGACCGCAGCGCCTGATGGCCGCCGAAGACCTGTGGGATCCGACGCTGTGCCCGACGGCGCCGAACACTCTTTTGTGCAGCGGCACGCCTGGCTTCCTGCTGGTGTCGCTGCGCAGCGCCCTGCGGCTGTCGCGACAGATCCAGCTGACCGCCGCCATCGACAACATCACCAACGAAAGCTATCGCTTCCACGGCTCTGGCATTGACGGAGCCGGCATCGGCGCCCGCCTGGGCCTGGACGCCAACTACTAGCGGCGCGCTGGCGCAGTCGCCCTGCTGCGACCGCGCAGTCGGTCTTTCGCGTGCAGCACCTGCGATCGGATGACGCCGCGCCGTCGCTTCCCGGTGGCTTTGTCGCGACTTCCTGGGCCCGACGGCATACCCTTCGGCTTGGTTCGACACCCCTGTTTGGAAAGCGAGATCCGCCGATGCCAACCGTCCATTCCGTCCAAGCGGCCAAGCGCCCGGATGTTGCGTTGCGCTGCATCCCCTTCGTCTCGCTTTTCGCCATCGCACTGGGGTCTGCCTGCGGAGGCGACGGGGCAGCGCCGACCGAACCAACGCTCGAGGCGCCAGGCAGCCTCCAGCAAGGTGCCGATCCGCAGCACTGCCACTCTGCAGCGACGGAATCGAAGCCCACATCCAGCCCGGCGGCCGACAGGACCAAGACCGATACCAAGGCCGATACCAAGGCCGATACCAAGACCGATGCCGATGCCGATGCCGACACCGTTCCCTCCGCTGCTGCGGACCCGTCCACCGATGACGCAGCCCCAAGCCCCCTTGCGGCGCTGCCGCCGGCCTTCGATGGCGCCGAAGGCTTCGGCGCGCTGTCCGAGGGAGGTCGCGGCGGCACCGTCTATACGGTGACCAACCTCAACGACAGCGGCGACGGCAGCTTCCGCTGGGCGGTCGAACGCACCGGGCGACGCATCGTGCAGTTCGCTGTGCATGGCGTCATAAAGCTGCAGTCGCCGATCAACATTCGCGAACCGTACATCACCATCGATGGTCGCGGCGCCCTCGATCCCGGAAAGAGCGGCATCACCCTGCGCGATCACTCGATCAACATCCGAACCAATCACGTCGTCGTCCGCTACATCCGTGTCCGCCTTGGCGACTACGCCGTGGCCCGCCGCGTCATCACCGCCGGGCGCACGCGCCCCAGCGGATCCGACGACCTGGACTGCATCAACATCGATCGCGCCGAAAACGTCATCATCGACCATGTCTCTATGTCGTGGAGCGCCGATGAGATCGTCTCGGTCACCAACAGCCGCAACGTCACCATTCAGTGGTCGATTCTGTCCGAGCCGCTCGGTGGCAAGCGCGACGGAATCTACATCCACCCGTACGGCGACAACCACCACTACCCCGCCAACAACAGCGCCGCCACGCTGACGTACCAC
>JAYRFD010000151.1:0-11600 GCA_041908565.1 Polyangia bacterium
CAGGCTGTGGACGACCGCCGATCCGCGACCGCCCAGCGAAAAGCCAGCGCGCAGAACCAAGGGCAGGCCGATCTCGTGCGCGACCTCGCGCGCTTGCTGAAGCGTCGTCGCGGTCTTGCCGCGCGCGACGGGCACGTCGATCTCGCGCAGGCGTTCGGCAAACAGCTTGCGATCTTCGCAGGCGCGGATCGCTGCGATCGATGGACCCAGCACCCGCACGCCGCGACGATCCAAGACACCGGAATCGGCCAGCGCCAGGCCGCAGTTCAGCGCGCTCTGTCCACCGAAGCCCAGAAGGATCGCATCGATGTGCTCGCGTTCGATGATCTGCTCGACAAAGTCGGGCTCGACCGGCAGGTAATACACGGCATCGGCCAGCCCTTCACCGGTCTGCACCGTCGCGATGTTGGGGTTGATAAGGACGGTGGGGATGCCCTCTTCACGCAGCGCTTTTAGCGCCTGCGTACCGGAATAATCAAACTCACCGGCCTGCCCGATCTGCAGCGCGCCTGACCCCAGCACCAGCACCCGTCGCGGCAGCGGAGGCAGCAGGCCTCGCCCCGCTTGCAAGGTTCCGCGGCTCATGAACGCACCGCCTGGCTGCTCTTGATGGCTGTCACCATGCGCAGGAACTCATCGAACAAGAACGCGGTGTCGCGCGGACCGGCGGCCGCTTCGGGGTGAAACTGCACCGAAAAGATCGGGCGATAGCGATGCCGCAGGCCTTCGCTGGTGCCGTCGTTCAAGCTGACAAACCACGGTGTGAAGTCGGCGGGCAGCGTCGCATCGTCGACGGCATAGCCATGGTTCTGACTGGTGACATAGGCGCGGCGTGACATCAGATCCAAGACCGGCTGGTTGTGCGATCGATGGCCGAAGGGCAGCTTGTACGTCTCGGCTCCGGCCGCACGGGCCAGAAGCTGATGGCCCAGACAGATGCCGAACAGCGGCAGGCTGCCACCACGAAATGCAAACAGCTTGCGAATGCGATCGACAAGCTGCGGCAGATCTTTGGGATCACCGGGGCCGTTGCCCAGCAGCACGCCGTCGCAGCGATCCAGAAGTTCTTCCCACGGCGCCGAAGCCGGAGCCCGCACCACGGCCGCTCCCCGCGACCGCAGCGACGCCACGATTGATTCTTTGCAGCCGGTGTCCAGCACCAGGATGCGCGGCCCCGAACCTTCGTAGTGACGCACCGCGCGCGGCTGCACCGCTTCCGCCACGTGGGCCATGTCGGTCATCGCGGCCTGGGCCAGCCCCGTTGCAGCGTCGGTCGCGTCGGAAAGTAGAGCCCCCAGCAGCGTGCCGTGTTGACGCAGGCGCTTGGTCAGGGCTCGCGTGTCGATGCCACACAGCGCCGGCACGTTGTGTTCGGTCAGCCAGGCCCCCAGACTTTTTTCCGCGGCGTGATGGCTGGGAGTCTCGGTGTACTGCGCGACGATCAGGCCGGCGACCTGCACGCGATCCGATTCAAACACCGGCGGCAGCGCAGACGCGGCACCTGCAGCCGGCACGCCGTAGTTGCCTTGCAGCGGATAGGTCAGCGCCAAGATCTGCCCGCGGTACGAGGGATCGGTCAGCGCTTCGACATAACCGACCAGGCCGGTGTGAAACACCACTTCGCCGCGCACCTGCCGCGGGGCCGCAAACGATCGGCCCACGAAGGTGCTGCCATCGGCCAAAACCAGCCGGCTGGGCGGCGCCTGGGGGAGAGACAGATTATTCATTTATGCAGTTCCGTCGTGCCTATGCAGTCCAGCGATCTCCTGCACGATGAACCACTCCTCAGGCTGAGTCAACGGGTGTTATCGACGAATTTTCTGATCTTAAGGGAAACGCCGAGCCGACCATGGGCCGGTCTTTTCGCTTGCATGGCCTGAACAAAAACTGCATGTATATGCACTATGCAAAATGAACCACAACGCATTGCGCTCGCCTTTTCGGGCGGACTCGACACCTCGTACTGCGTGCCCAAGCTGGCCGAGAGCGGCTGGGAAGTTCACACCGTCTATGTCCACACCGGTGGCGTCAGCGCAGCCGAGCGCGCGGCCATCGGCCAGCAGGCGCACGCGGTGGGCTGCGCACAGCATCACGAAGTCGACGCGGTCGATGCCGTGTTCAGCCGCTTTGTGCGACCGCTGATCTTCGGCAACGTCCTGCGTGGCGAGGTCTATCCCTTGTCCGTCGCGGCCGAGCGTACGCAGCAGGCGATCTCGGTCTGCGAGACCGCACAGAAGATCGGTGCCAGCGCAGTGGCGCATGGATCAACCGGGGCCGGCAACGATCAGATTCGCTTCGATGTCGCGCTGCGCGTGCTGGCTCCTGCGCTGCGCATCGTCACCCCAATCCGCGACGGGGGCGTGCGCCGCGAAGAGTCGTTGGCCTACCTGCAAGCACGCAAGCTGCCCGTGCCCGAACGAGCGAGCGCGTACTCCGTCAATCGCGGCCTGTGGGGCACCACCTGGGGCGGCGGCTGGACGCACGATCCGTGGCAGAGCCCGCCGCGCGAGCTTCTGGATCCGCCGAACCCGACGCTGCCCCCGCGCGAGCTAGTCATCCACTGGCAGCAAGGCGTGCCGGTCTCGCTGGATGGCGTGGCGCTTTCCGGCGCGGCTCTGATCGATCAGCTTGGCGCGCGCTGCGAAGAGTACGGCGTCGGTCGCAACGTCCACTTGGGCGAGACCGCGCTGGGCATCAAAGGTCGCGTCGGCTTTGAAGCCGGGGCGGCGCTGCTTCTGATCGCAGCGCATCGCGAGCTTGAAAAGCTGGTCCTGACACGCACGCAGACGTTCTGGAAAGATCACTTGGCGCGCTTTTACGGCGATCGCTTGCACGAAGGGCAGTACTTCGATCCCGCCCTGCGCGACATCGAAGCGCTGCTGGAAAGCAGCCAGCGCCGCGTCACTGGAGACACCCGCGTGTACATCGCGCCCGGTCGCTTCCAAGTGGTCGGCGTGCGCAGTCCGTATTCGCTGATGGACTCCAGCATTGCGACGTACGGCGAAGAAAACCGCCTGTGGACCGGTGACGAAGCGCGGGGCTTTGCGCGCGTGTCGGCCGTCGCTTCGCTTGTCGCCGCACAAGCCGGTGAGCGCGGCAAGCAAAGCGAGAACGGCACGCCATGACCATGATGGACACCACACGTCTGCGCCTGGATCGCATCGCGTCTTCGACGAAGAACGCGCGCCTGGGCCGCAGCGTCATCATCGGCAGCCAGATCGTGGCGGCTGAAGGCTATGTCCTGGCGGTGCGCATCCTGGAAGACAAGACGACGTACAACAGCGTCGAAGATCTGACGGGTCGCATGGTGCCGCTGCGCGCTGGCGATGTGCTGGCCGGCACGCTGGGCTATCGCCGCGCCCTGCATGGCTATGCCGGCGAAGTGCCAGAGCACGTCGCGGTTGGCGACACCATCCACGTCCTGAACCTGGGAGGTGTCTTGGGACGCTGCACATCCGCCAGTCCAGAGCTTGGCCCGCCGTTTCGCGCCGAGGTGCTGGGCGCCGTGCTCAGCTTTCCGGCCCTCGGTGATCGGATCGGCCGCCCGGCCCACATCCAAGAAGGGGCGATCCCGCCGGCCGATACGCTGCGCGTTCCGTTTCCCATCGTCTATGTCGCCGGCACCTGCATGAACACCGGCAAGACGGTTGCCGCCAGCGAGCTTGTACGCGGCCTCAGCAAGTCGGGACTTTCCGTCGGGGCGTGCAAGCTGACGGGCGTGTCGTTGATGCGCGACTCGCTGCACATGCTGGATGCCGGCGCGATCCATGCGCTGACGTTTTCCGACTGCGGTCTGCCCAGCACGCGCGGCAGTGTCGCGGTGCGCACGGCCAAGGGCCTGCTCAATCGCTTGGCCGATGCCAAGCCCGATGTCGTCGTCGCTGAGCTGGGCGATGGCATCCTGGGCGAATACGGCGTGCAAGAGATCCTGTCGGATGCCGAGCTGCGCACCGCCGCCGGTGCCTTCGTCGTTGCAGCGCCCGATCCGGTCGGTAGCTGGGGCGCGGTCGAGCTTCTGCGCAAGCAGTACGGCATCGCAGTCACCGCGCTGACCGGACCCGCCACCGACAACGAAGTCGGACTGGATTACATCAAAAGCGCGCTCGGCCTGCCCGCGCACAACGCGCGCCGTGATGCCAAGGGCCTGCTGTCGGTGGTGCTGCGCGCGCTGAAGAACAGGCTGCCCGCGCAGTCCACAAACGCGATCACATCCGCGACCGCTGATTTCGATCACCCGTCGCTGGAGCTGGGACGATGATCGACGCATCTGCGGCTTTAGCAAGCCCAGCGGAAACGCGATCGGCGCTGGTCATCGGATCAGCTGGCTATGTCGGCGGAGAGCTTTTGCGCCTGCTGTTTGCGCATCCGCAGATCGCGCGAGTCACAGCCCACAGCCGCAGCGCCGCTGGCAAGCCGATCGCATCGGTGCACCGTCAGCTGGCTCCCTTGGGATCGCAGGTCTTTGTGGGCGGGGATGCCGATGCGCTGGCTGAAAAAGCGCGGCAACACGATGTCGTTTTTGTCGCGCTGGATCACGGTGAGTCGAGCGCCATCATGCCCGCCCTGTGGGCTGCAAAACCGTCGCTGATTGTCGATCTGTCCGCCGACTTCCGCGTGCGCGATCCGGCGCTGTATCAGGCGTACTATGGCCCGCACGCCTGCCCTGATCTGCTGCCGCAGTTTGTCTATGGGCTGGCCGATGTCTACGGCACTGCGCTGCGCGGATCGCGTGCGATCGCGGCACCGGGCTGCTTCGCAACGGCGGCCCAGCTTGCGCTGTATCCACTGCGCGCGCACCTGCACGGCGCCACGCCCGCGCTGTTTGCCGTCACCGGATCCAGCGGAGCGGGGGCTCGTCCGCGCGACACGACGCACCATCCGGCGCGTGCCCACAACCTGTTCGCGTATTCCGTCCTGAAGCATCGCCACGAGGCCGAGATCCTGCAGGGCTGGCGCCAGTTCACCGGCCAAGCCGATGCCAGCGCGCGCCTGATCGCGCACTCGGGCCCGATGGTGCGCGGCATCTATCTGACGCTGCACGCCCGCCTGCCGACGCCACTTGGCCCGGGTGCTGCGCAGGCCGCCCTGCACGCCGCCTATGCCGGGCGTCCCTTGATCCAGATCACCGATCAACCGCCTGAGCTGACCCATGCCCTGGGGTCCAGCTATGCCTTCCTGCACGCCGCGCAAAGCGCCGATGGGCACGAAGTGCAAGTGATGATCGCCATCGACAACCTCTTGAAAGGGGCCGCCGGGCAAGCCGTGCAAAGCATGAACCTGGCGCTGGGCTGGCCAGAACAAGCCGGCCTGTCCACCCTGGGAGCGTACCCATGCTAGAAACTCCGACGGCAAGCGCGCTGTTGCCGGTGTATGCGCAGCTGCCGATGGTTCCGGTGTCGGGCCGCGGCTCGCTGCTGTTCGATGCGCAAGGCCAAGCCTGGCTGGATGCATATGGCGGTCACGCCGTGGCATCGACCGGCCACAGCCACCCGCAGGTGGTGCGCGCGATTTCAGAACAAGCGGCCGCCTTGTTGTTCTATTCGACCGTCCTGCCGCATCCGCTGCGTGAACAGCTGGCTACGGCTCTGGTGACGCGCTGTCCGTCGGCGCTGTGCGCGGCGTTCTTCTGCAATTCCGGCGCGGAAGCAAATGAAAATGCGTTGCATCTGGCGCGCAAGATTGCGGGACGCAGCTTGGTCGTCGCGATCGAAGGCGGCTTTCACGGCCGCACGGCCGCAACCCAAGCCATCACATCGGGCACCAAGTTCGCGGCCACTGCGCGTCGCGCCGGCCTGCCCTTGGGCCGCATGGTGCCGTTCAATGACGTCGCTGCGCTGGATGCCGCCATTGATGACAAGGTCGCCGCCGTAATCGTCGAGCCGGTGCAAGGCATGGCGGGTGCCCGCGCCTGTTCCAGCGAGTTCCTGGCGGCCGCGCGCCGCCTGTGCAGCGAACGCGGAGCCCTGCTGATCTTCGATGAAGTGCAGTGCGGGGTCGGCCGCACCGGCCACTTCACCGCAGCCGAGTCCTTTGGCGTAACCCCCGACTTCATCACGCTGGCCAAGGGACTGGCATCGGGTCTGCCGATCGGCGCGCTTCTGACCACGGCAGCCGTCGCAGCGACGGTGCACACAGGCGATCTGGGCAGTACGTTTGGCGGCGGTCCGGTGCCCTGCGCCGCGGCCTTGGCCACCCTGCGCGTGATCGATGAAGAAAAACTTTTGGCCAACGTGCGCGCGGTGTCCGCGCTGCTGCGCAAAGGCGCCTTGGCCCTTGGGCCGCAGGCCGTAACGGCCGTTCAGGGTCGCGGTCTGCTGCTGGGTCTGCGGCTGACGCGACCCGCTGCCGATGTTCAGCGCGCGCTGTTCGCGCGCCGCATCCTGACGGGCACTTCGTCAGATCCCAACATTCTGCGGCTCTTGCCTCCGCTTTCTTTTTCTGCCGAACAGGCCAGCCAAGTGCTGGCCGCCTTGGCCGAGGTGCTTTCATGAACGGTCGTGATTTTCTGGATACCACCGACTTATCGCCGTCGGAATTCGCGCAGCTTCTGGACCTGGCGGGTCAGCTGAAGCGCGGCGAGCGGCGGGCTGCCGATGCGCTGCGCGGGCGCGTGCTGGCCATGGTCTTTCTGGATCCCAGCCTGCGCACACGCACCAGCTTTGAGGTCGCGATGGTCCGCCACGGCGGCCACGCCGTCGTGCTGGAACCCGGTCGCAGCAGCTGGGCATGGGAGACTCGCCGCGGCGTTGTCATGGACGGCACCAGCGTCGAACACATCGCCGAAGCCGCGCGCGTCCTGGGTCGTTATGCCGATGCGGTGGCGCTGCGCGCTTTTGCCAAAGGCAGCGACTGGGCCGAAGAACGAACGGATCGCACGCTGCATGACTTCGCGCACTACTGCGAAAAGCCGCTGATCAACTTGGAATCGACGCGCCGCCATCCCTGCCAGGGGCTGGCCGATGCGCTGCTGCTGCGGGAACGGCTGGGATCGACGCAGGGCCGGCGCTTCTGCCTGACCTGGGGCCCACATCCCAAGGCGCTGCCGACGGCGGTACCGGCCAGCGCGGCCCTGGCCGCGGCTCAGCTGGGCATGCAGGTCGTGATCGCGCACCCACCCGGCTTCGATCTGGATCCAGACGACGTATCGGCGATCGCGCAGGCCGCGCAAGGAAGCGGTGGGTCGCTGCAGTTCACACACGATCAGGCGGAAGGGGTGCGCGGAGCCGAAGCGGTCTATGTGAAGTCGTGGGGCGCTCTGTCCTGTTTCGGTCGCCCCGAAGCAGAGTCCGCGCTGCGCGCACCGCATCGTTCGTGGAAGTTCAGCACCAGCCTGCTCAAACACGCGGCGCCGGCGGCCTTTGTCATGCACTGCTTGCCGGTGCGGCGAAATGTCGAGGTCGATGAAGACGTGCTGGATGGTCCGCAGTCTGCCGTCATCGATCAGGCCGAAAATCGCCTGCACGCACAGCGCGCTTTACTTTTGCGGCTGCTGTCTTCGGACGCAGCCATCGCGTCGGAGGGTTCGTCATGATCAGCGATGACAGCCGCAGCATCGCGGCACTGAAAGGGGCGCTGCGTTACGTCCGCGCCTATCGCGACCATGTCTTCGTGGTCAAGCTGGGGGGCGAGATCTTAGAAAAAGCCGACGTGCGCAGTCGTGTCGCAGCCCAGCTATCGCTGCTGTCTTCGTTGGGCGTGCGCATCGTCGTGGTGCACGGCGGCGGACCGCAGGTCACCGCGCTGAGCCAGCGCCTGGGTCTTTCGCCCCAGATCGTGGCCGGTCGTCGCATCACCTGCGACAAGACCTTGGAAGTCGTGCAGATGGTGATCGCGGGTCAGCTGAACACGACACTGGTCGCGACGCTGCGCGCCGAAGGGCTGCCCGTCGTCGGCATGACGGGTGTCGATGCCGGCCTGATCACGGCCAGTAAGCGACCCAAGGTCCAGATCAAAGACGACGCCGGACAAGAACAGACCGTGGACTTCGGTCACGTCGGCGACATCGTGCGCGTCGACCCGCGCGTCCTTCTGACCCTGCTGGATGCCGGCATGGTGCCGGTCATTGGCAGCCTGGCAGGCGACGACAGCGGCGGCGTTTACAACATCAATGCCGATACGCTGGCCGAAGCCCTGGCGATCGCGCTGAAGGCCCAGAAGCTGATCTTTTTGACCGGGGCTCCCGGTGTCCTGCGCGATGTTCGCGATCCGTCGACCTTGGTGGCCTTCGCCGATCCCGACGATCTGGGCCTGCTGCTGCAGAGCGGGGCCATCGCCGGCGGCATGCGTCCAAAAGTCGAGGCCTGTATTCGCGCCGCCACATCCGGTGTCGAGCGCACGCACATCCTGGACGGCCGCGCGGCCGATGGCCTGCTGTTCGAGGTCTTCACCGGCGCCGGCTGCGGCACCATGATCGTCGGTCGCAAAGAAAAAGCGACGTACTTGGGCGTGGATCTCGCCGATGGCAACCGCTGATCGCGATCCAGCGTCAGGCGCTGCGGGCTCGCGCGATTCGCTGCGCGAGCCGCCACGCGATCCCCTTCCGGCTTCGCAGAACGATCAGCCGCCTGACTTGCCAAATGATCTGCCAGGCGATACGGCAGAAGAGATCGCGCTTCTGTGGTCGCTGGTGGCCATCCCGTCGGTGTCTGGCAATGAAGGGGCGATCGCCGCGCGCATCGAAGCGTGGGCCAAAGATCATGACCTGCCCTGCGTCTGTGACGAGACCTCGGTTCGTATCGAGCTTTCCGCAGCGGCACCGGGTCCTTGTCTGGCCCTGGTATCGCATCTGGATGTGGTGCCGCCGGGCGTCGGCTGGACGCGCGATCCATTCGCCCCGCAGATCGTCATGCACGAAAGAACGAGGCGCCTGTATGGCCGCGGCTCATGCGATGCCAAGGCCAGCGTGGCCGCGATGCTGTGCGCGGCGCTCGACATCCAGCGGGGCGGCGGACCGGCGCGGGGTCGTCTGCTTTTGCTCTTCGGATACAGCGAAGAGACGCGAGACACGTCGATGCCCAAGGCGGTGCCGCGCTGCGGTGCGCTGGACGCCGCGATCATCGGCGAGCCCACCGGCCTGGAATTCGCCGTCGCCCAGCGGGGTCTGATGGTTGCCGAGCTGCATGCACACGGCGATCAGCGACACGCGGCCTACGTTGCCGATGGCAGCTATCGCAGCGCCGTCTTGGATCTGGCCAACGATCTGGTGCGGCTGCCCACCTTGTTGCAGGAACGACCGCATCCGCTGCTGGGTCAGCCCAGCCTGGCGCCGACGCAGCTTGAAGCGGGTGTGGGGCGCAACATCACGCCGCCTTTGGCCAAAGCGCTGATTGATCTGCGCACGACACCCGCGTGGACCCACGCCGAGGTGGGGCAGACCTTGCGGGCAGCGCTGCGCAGCGAAGTGCACATCGTGTCCGAACGCCTGCTGCCCTGTGAAACACCGACGGGATCGCGATTGCTGCCGGTGGCGCAAGCCGTGCGGCCAGGCTCGCGCGCTTATGGCAGTCCGACGTGTTCGGACTGGGTGTTTCTGCGTCACCTCGACGCCATCAAGTGCGGACCGGGCGACAGCCTGCGATCGCACACCCCAGATGAATGGGTCGACACGGAACAGGTCACCGCCGCGCGCAGCTTTTATCGCGACGTGGCCCAGCGCTATCTAGCGAGTGCGTCATGAGCGCCGATACCGACACAAACCCGAAGAAGACTGCCGCGTCGGTCGGAACGACAGGCACAGCAAGCGCGACCAGCGCAACGCTGTGGTCGCAAGCGACGCCTCTCGATCCGCGCGTGCTGGCCTATACCGCCGGCGATGATCGCGACTGGGATCGGACGCTTCTGCGCTGGGATGTGCTGGGCAGCCTGGGTCACGCCCAGGGTCTGCGGCAGTCGGGCATCCTTCGCGCGGACGAATACCACAGGCTGCGTACGGCGCTGCGCCACGCCTTGGCTGCCGTCGATGCCGGCGAGCTTTGCATCCTGCCGACGCAAGAAGACGCGCACACCGCCGTCGAGCTTTGGCTGACCGAGCGCGACGCAGATGCCGGCGCGCGCCTGCACACCGGGCGTTCGCGGAACGATCAAGTTGCAACGGACTTGCGTCTGTATCTGAAGGACGCGCTGCTGCTTTTGCATGCGCGCACAGTCGATGTGGCCGATGCACTGTGCCGGTTCGCGACGACGCACCACGCCGTGCTGTGGCCCGGATACACGCATCAGCGACGCGCCATGCCGTCGACTCTTGGGCTGTGGGCAGCGGCGCTGGCCGAAGGTCTGCTGGACACGCTGGAATCGTGGCCGGCGCTTTTTCGACAGGTGGACCGCTGTCCCTTGGGCAGCGCGGCGGGATATGGGGCTCCGCTGCCGATGCAGCGCGAAGCGGCCGCGCAGGCGCTGGGCTTTGCCGATCTGGTCCATGTGGTGACGGCGGTGCAGAACGGACGCGGCAAGCTGGAAGCAGCGGTGCTGGGCTTCTGCAGCCAGCTTGCGCACGACCTGTCGCGACTGGCCTGTGACGTCTGTCTATACGCGGCGGAAGAGTATGGGTATTTTGTGCTGCCCAGCAGCCTGGCCACTGGATCCAGCATGATGCCGCACAAGCGCAACCCCGATCTGTTTGAGCTCACGCGGGCTCGCGCTGCGGCCGTCGATGGCGATCTGAGCACCGTCTTGCTGCTGAAGGGCAAGCTGACATCGGGCTATCACCGCGATGCCCAGCTTCTGAAAGAGCCGCTGTTTCGCGGCGTCGGTCGCACGCGCGAGATGCTGGACATGATGGCGGTCGCCGTCCCTGCGCTGGGCGTCGATGAAGCGCGCTGTCAGCAAGCGGTTCGCGATGGCGTGCTGTGCACCGATGAAGTGCTGCGGCGCAGCGAAGCCGGCACACCCTTCCGGCGAGCGTACAAGGAAGTGGCGCAAGAGCTACAGACCGGCCTTTCGCTGCCGCCGCCCGCCACTGTCGAAGCGCAGACCCAGCTGCTGCAGCGACGCACATCGACCGGATCGGCCGGCAACCTGGCGCTGCATGTGCTGCACGCGCGCCTGCAGGTCTGTCAGCAGCAGGCACAGGTGCAGCGCGCGCGCTTCAACGCAGCCATGACTGCGCTTTCGGAAGGTGATCTCGATCCGCTGCCCACCGAGGGGCGTCAACCATGAAGGCCCGACGGGCACAGCGCCTGCGCAAGCTGCTTGAGCTGGTCGGTTCGCACAAGCTGCACACGCAGGAAGAAGTCGCAGCCGCGCTGGAGTCCGCGGGCTTTCAAGTGACGCAGTCTTCGGTCAGCCGCGACATCGCCGCGCTCCGCTTGGTCAAAGACAGTGGCGTGTACCGACGGGCGGGCGCCTCTTCACACTTTGCTGTGGGTTCGCAGCACAGGGGTGGATCCTCGGGCGAGACCAGCGAAGACGACAGCGCAGACAGCTGGAATCGCAATGGCAGCGTCGGGGAAGATCTGCGTCCGCTGACAGAGTCAGTGCTGTCGTGCGCAATCGCGGGACCGCACATGATTGTGCTGCATACGCCGCCCGGCGAAGCGGGACGCGCCGCGCTGTCGATCGATCGCAGTGCCTGGCCCGGCGTGGTCGGCACCATCGCCGGCGAC
>JAYRFD010000152.1:0-4916 GCA_041908565.1 Polyangia bacterium
GACGGCCAACAGGCCCGGGAGCAACATCTGTTTCACGGCGGCCTGGGTGGAAATGGCCACACACTTGCCGTATTCGGCTTTGCCGTGCGCGGCCTCAAAAGTATGTTTATCGTCCTCGGACCATTCGCTCATTTCTTTGCCTTCGTTTTTACGCATGATGCCCAGCGCGGCTTTCAGGGCGGCCACCGACTCGAATTCCTCGACGGGCGGAGCGCCAAACCCCGACACGCGTGCATAGTACGCAATCAGCGGGCGCGGAATGGCCAGGGAACACAGCTTGGCTCCGCTGGGCGCGTGCTGCTGCGATAGAGAGAGCAGCTTCAGACTGTCGCTTTTGTGCAGGACGGCGTCGCCTTCGATCATGCCCACCACCACGCCGGCCAGGGCCCCCAGCGTGACCAGGCCACCGATCGAGCCCAGCCAGCGCACGGGCGACTGCAGTCCGACGGCGGCCGCCACGGCCAGCGGAGGCAACAGCAGGCCGATGCCGCGCGGGGTGGGGCTGGGCTCCGACAGCACGGACAGCACCGCCGCCACCAGCACCCAGCACAGAAGCGGTCGCGACGCGCGTCGCATCGATCCCAAAAGCAGGCCAAAGCCCGTCATCACGATGACCACCGCCCCGGCGTGGCGTCCGTACCAGCTTGGGCCTTGGTACCACAGCGCCATGAACTGCCGCATCGCGACTTCGCTGCCGCGCACGCTGAACAGGCCGTGCAGTCCGTCCGGGTGCAGGCGGATGGCCAGCGCGGTCAGCGACGATCCGCCCAGCAACATCAGCCACACGCGGCGCTTGCGCAGCAAGTAGCGATGCGCGACCAGCATGTCCAAAAGAGCGAAGGCCATGGCGACGATCGCCGCGCGTGGATCGACGGCTGCCGCGATGCCGATGCCCAGCGCCGCGAAGAACATGGGCAGGCGCCGCAGCGGCAGCGGAGCGGGCTCGTCGGCCTCTTTGTGGATGGGCAAGATGTGGCGATCAAACTTGTGGCCGTGCAGCGCGTGGCTGACGATGGCGACCGCTCCCGTCGAGGCCATCGCCGACAGCAGGTCGGGGACGACGCGATGCGCAAGCTCATAGGTGACCGGCAGCGCCAAGAACACCAGCCCCGCCAGGCCGCCGACGTGTCGCCCCAGTCCGATGTCGATCGAGATGGCCAGCAGGCAGATCGCGCAGCCCAGCGCCGACAGCACGGGCACCAGCCGCAGAGCGAGCTCGCTTTCGCCCAGCAGCCGCACGCTGGCCGCCATCTGCAGAAGTCCCAGCGGCGAAGCCATCGGTCGCGGCAGCGACTTGAGCGTGCTCTCGAGATCGACCTGTCCCGCCGCCAGTCGGACCAGCGCGTTGGCCAGCATCGCATCGTCGCCTTGCCACAGGCTGCCGCTGCCCAGGTCGAGCAGGTACAGCAGAAGCGGCGTCACCATGGCCAGGGCCCAGCCCAAGACCATGCCGCGCGGCGCCTGCAGCGTGTGGATGACTTTCTGCGCTGCTCCGACGGGATCGCGCAGCACGCCGGCGGCACTGCTCAGGCCGCGTTCGATGCCTTCTTCGATCTTTTCCGGAAGCGTGCTGGGCAGGCGGCTTAGGCGGGCCAAGCGGCGCAGGCGACGACGCGACGGCGGCCCGGTGTTGATGTCCGGTCGACTGACGCGTCCCGATCGCGGTCCTCCCGACAGGCGTGGCCCACCCGAGGCAAGGTCCGACCGGCTGGCCCGCCCCGATCGGGGCGAGTCCGTGGAGAGGTCGGGACGGCTGGGACGTCCGGTCCGCGTCGGCCTGGACATACCCAGAACGATAGCAAGAGTCCCGGTCGATCACGCCCTGCGAAATCAGGGACGGTGACAGAAAAAACGCGCGCCTCAGGCACGCATTCGCTCATCCTGCGACTTGCCGTCGTATGGGCCTCTTTTGTCCAGCTAGCGGTCGACGGAGATTCCGAAAGCGAAGCGGCGGGGTTTAGCACCGCATTGAAAAAGTGAGCGAGGACCTCAAGATGCCAGGGTGCCTCGGGGGCCCCTGGCCAACCGGCCAGAGAGAGCGTCCGTCTGGACGTGAGGACGGCGAGCGCAGCCCCTGAATCGGACGACAGGCCGCAGCCGTTTTTTCGACGCGCTGCTAGGCCAGGACGTGGGGGACGTACAGCTCGCCGCGCTGCAGAAGCTGACGGCAGATGACCATGCGCTGCACTTCGTTGGTGCCTTCGCCGATCTCGCACAGCTTGGCATCGCGCATGTGGCGCTCGACGGGATATTCGCGGGTGTAACCGTAGCCACCGTGGATCTGCACCGCGCGGCTGCACGCCCGCATGGCGGCCTGCGCGGCGTACAGCTTGGCCATCGATGCGGCCAGCGTGATGCGCTGCCCTTGGTCGTACATCCAGGCGGCGCGGCGGATCAGCAGGCGGGCGGCATCTAGCTCGGTCGCGTTGTCGGCCAGCATGTTCTGGATCGCTTGGAAGTCGGCCAGCGACTTGCCGAACTGCTTGCGTTCGCGAGCATAGCGACGGGCTGCTTCGTGCGCGCCGTACCCCAGACCCAGCGCCATGGCCGCGATCGTCACGCGTCCTTTGTCGAGGATCTTCAGCGTATCGATGAATCCATGATCGACTTCGCCCAGGCGCTGCGCGTCGGCCAAGTGGACATCTTCCAAGATCAGCTCGGCGGTGTCCGATGCGTGCAGGCCCATCTTTTCCAGCACCTTGCCCGAACGGAAGCCGGGGGTGCCGCGCTCGATGATGAAGGCCGTGATGCCGTGCTGTTTCTTTTCCGGCGAGCTAACCGCCAGCACCACATACGTGCCGCCGACCGAGCCCTGCGTGATGAAGGTCTTGGTGCCGTTGATGTTCCAGCTGCCGTCGGCAAGGCGGATGGCTCGGGTGCGCGCACCGGCCGCATCCGAGCCCGATCCCGGCTCGGTCAGGCCCCAGGCCCCCAGCTTCTTGCCGCTGGCCAGATCCGGCAGGTACTTTTGCTTCTGTTCTTCGGTGCCCGCCAAAAGGATGTGCCCCGATGCCAGGCCGTTGTGCGATGCCACCGTGATCGCGACGCTGCCGTCGACCATGGCCAGCTCTTCGACGACCAGGGCGATGGCCTGCAGCGATAGCTCGGCACCGCCGTAGCGTTCGGGAATCGCCATGCCCAAAAGCCCCAGCGCGCCCAGCTTGGGGATCAGCTCATGCGGGAAGCGCTCCTCTTCATTCCAAGCGTGGCAATAGGGCGCCACTTCGGCCGCGGCAAACTCGCGCACGGTCTTTTGCAGGACGCGCAGGTCTTCGGACAGTTCAAAGTCAAGCATGGTGGGCCTTTGTTTGCGTCGCCGGATCGAGGCTGGGGAAACAGCAGAATCGGTCGCCGGCGCGGGCGGTTGCAGAGGCTACGAAAGACGGCTGGCTGCGGTGTGTGGACGCACGACCGACTCGATGAACTCGACGATCTCGTGGGTCGATGCACCGGGCTTGAACAGGGCGCGCACGCCACGCTCGCGCAGCTCTTTTTCGTCTTCTTCGGGAATGATGCCGCCGCCAAACAGGATGACGTCACCGGCGTTGCGCTTGGCTAGCTCGTTCATCACGGCCGGGAACAGCGTCATGTGCGCACCCGACATGATCGAAAGACCCACCGCGTCGACCGCTTCTTGCACGGCGGTCGCGGCAATCATCTCGGGGGTTTGGTGCAGGCCGGTGTAGATGACTTCGTAGCCAGCATCCGACAGCGCGCGAGCAACCACTTTGGCGCCGCGATCGTGGCCATCAAGGCCCGGCTTGGCGACGAGGATTCGGAGCTTGGCAGCGCCGGCGGGCGCTCGGCTCTTGCCTCCCTGGTTTTCAGACATGGTCAACGAACTCCTTTAGCAGCGAGCGCGCGATGACGATGCGCTGAATCTCGCTTGTGCCTTCGTAGATGCGCTGGACGCGGGCGTCGCGCAGGTAACGCTCGACGGGAAACTCTTCGGTGTAGCCATAGCCGCCATGCACCTGCAGAGCCATATCACAGACGCGGCCCGCCATTTCGGATGCGTACAGCTTGGCCATCGCGGCCTTGGCGGAAAACGGCAGGCCTTGTTCCTTCAGAAACGCGGCGCGCAGCGTCAGCAGCCGAGCCGCATCTAGCTGGGTCGCCGCGTCGGCCAGCATGTTTTGGATGGCTTGGAAGCCCGCAATCGCCTGGCCAAACTGCGTGCGTTCTTTGGCGTATGTCGTCGCGGCCGACAGCGCGGCGCGCGCCACTCCAACGGCTTGCGATGCGATGCCGATACGCCCGCCGTCCAAGGCCGCCATCGCCAGCTTGAAGCCATCGCCCGGACGACCCAAAAGCGCCGACTTGGGCACCACGCAACCATCAAAGGTCAGCGGCACCGTCGTGGATCCGTGCAGGCCCAGCTTGTGCTCGGGCCGACCGGGCGTCAGACCGGGCGTGTTGCCGTCGACGATGAACGCGCTGATCCCAGCGGCGGCTTTGCCCCCCGCGCGCAGGCCCGCCCCTGCATCGGTGCGAGCCCAGACGATCAGCACGCGAGCGCGATCGCCCGAGGTGATCCACATCTTGCTGCCATCGATGCGATACCCATCGGCAGTCGCGGTGGCTGTCGTGCGGAGGGCCGCCGCATCGGATCCCGAGTGTGGTTCTGACAGCGCGAAGGCGCCGCACACCGCAGCACCGGAGCACAGCGCGGGCACATATCGGCGCTTCTGATCTTCGCTACCAAAGGCGACGATCAGCTCGGCCACCATGTTGGTGACCGCCATCGACACCGCGACGGACGCATCGGCAGCAGCAATCTCGGTCAGTGCCAGCGAGTACGCGACGGCACCGGCCTGCGCCCCGCCCAGGTCTTCCGGCACGTTGACACCCAAAAGACCCAGGCTGGCAAGCTGCCGCAGCTCTGCCTCGGGAAATAGGCTCTGCTGATCGCGCTC
>JAYRFD010000153.1:0-5901 GCA_041908565.1 Polyangia bacterium
CACAAGTCGAGCCGGCCGATCGTGGCTTGGTCCAGCAGTACGTTGATGGAACAGCCCCGCTGCTGATCAGCGGCCCGCCGCCCCCAAAAGACGACCCGCCGGCCAGCCCGGAAACGCCGGACGCCGTGGAAGCCCAGCCGACGAATCGCACGCCTTAGTTCGTTCTGCCCCGTCCGTCGTCCCGTCCGTCCCGTCCGTCCCGTCCGTCCCGTCCGCTCCGTTGCCTGACACGGGTCTTGGCGACCCGCCCCTGCGATCGACATTCCCAGCCACTTCGTGAACTGGCGCCGTTCGTGTTCTGCCGCGCGATGGCGCCCGACGCCGCGGCTTTGCACGGTCCGCGCAAACCACGGCAACGATTGATGTGCCTTGTTCCCAATCCCGCGATCGCGATATGCTCACGTGGCCAAAGGTTTTTTTGCCTTGCTGGCGCCTCTCCTACAGCCCACGTGGAATGCAGCGAGCCCACTTCATGAATCCCGCTCCCTTCGGATGCCCAGCCAGTTCTGAGGTTCGCATGCCCATCACGGACCTCGCCGCATTCGGCCTGGTCCCTTGCGAAGTACAAGCATTCGGCGGGCTGCTGCGCGCTACGGGTGCCCGTGAAGACGGCTTGCTACGGCTCACCCCGCTGCAGGCGATGGTGGCCAAGCGCGGACTCTTTGGCGATCTTCCGCAGCCCTGTCTGGTTCTTGCGGGTGCTGCGACGGGAAAAAGCGCGCTGGCGGCCCTCTTGCTGCTGCACGCCAGCCATCAAGGAAAGAACGCGGCGCTGCTGCAGCCACGACGGGCCGATCGACGGCGGACCCGAGCGGCCCTCGCAGACGTGCTGCCCCGCGATGAAGCCCAGCCGATCGTGCTGTCCGTCCGGCAGTTCCTACGGCGAATCCGACGCAGCCCTCTGCTTCTGCAGGATCTCGATCTGCTGGTTCTGGACGACGCTGACTGGCTGCTGCGACCTCGAGCCGCTCGCAAATTCGATGTGCTGCTTCGGGTGCTTAAAAAGCATGCCCCCAGGCTGCAACTGGTCGCATTCGCCGCGGATCAAGCTGCGACGCAAGCAGTCGCCAACCTGGCCGAGCCCCTGCGGGCAGAAGTGATCTACGGTCCACCGGCTGAGCCGATCGCGATGGGCCTCGTGAACCAAGGTCGGGTCGAGCCGTGGACCGATCCAAGCGTGTGGACTGCCGATGACGTCGAAGAAATAGCGCCAGCAGATCACAACGATCAGCCCGGCCATCTGCAATCCAGCCGCACTTCGCCGCTGCTTGGGCTGGCAAACACGTTGCGCCAGCTGACCCCACCTGGAGAACAAACCCTGGTGCTGGTGCCACAACGCAGCCAGATGCTGCACCTTTTGCAGCGACTTCTGGACGAGGACCAGCGACTTCGGATGGCCCCCGCACTGCAGGCCCTGAAGGCCTTGTCGACGACAGCCGAAGGCTACGGGCGCAGCCTATTGAGCCAAGCACTGCAGCACGGGCTGGCGTTCGACGGTCCAGAGCTGACCCGCGAGCAGCGCCACATCGTGGCAGAAGCTCGTGCAAACGAAGAGGTGCGGCTCTGTCTGTGTCATCGCTTGCCCAATCGCAGCAGATTGGGCGTCAAGGTGCACAACCTTGTCGTGGTGCCGCAGGCAAACGCGCATCGGGTGGCCAACAGCGATGCAAGCGCCGGCGATACCAAGCACTGGAGAACCATCCTTTCGTCCCGTGTGCGACGGCAGCTTGGCCCACAGGGTCGCCTGTTGATCGTCGCCCAAAGCCCGCAAGCGGCGGCGGCTGCACTTCGCCAGCTTGCCTCGCCAGCAACGGGCAGTCTGTTCCCGCGCGCCCGAGAAACGACCCCTCTGCATGCGCACGACGGGCTGGCAGCCTTTCTGCGATTCCTCCCCGCACAGCCGCTGGAAGAGCTTGCCAGGCTAGAGGCTCTGACTCTGGCGGCGCTGTCTGGCCCGCGCCTGCCGCTGCCGCTCTTGCTCTCGGAGCGAGCCAGCTTTGACTATGCGACCCAGCTGCTTTGCCGAGCACGGCAACAGGAACTGCAGGATCGACCTCTGTTTCGCTGGCTCGGCGCGCAGGCCCCCAAGCTGGGCCATGAGGACCTGCGAGCGCTCAAGTCGGCCCTCCTGCTCGACGACTGGCTGTCCGGCATGAACAGCGCGGATCTGGAGCGCCGCTATCACATCTGGGCGGGCCAGCTCGCCCACTGCGCGCGCCGCATTGTCCAGCGCCTGCTGCGACTGCAGCGGCGGTGTCAGGGGATTTCCCTCGCTGCAGCGGGACACACACGGCTTGCCAGCTTGATCCAGCAGCTACAGGGACACGCGCAAAATTCGGTAGCCGAGCATCGAGCCGCTGAGCTGGGTCGGCATTTTGCCGTCCTGCTCGGTGCGCTGAATGCTCACGAGTCGCCGCCGACGCGCAGTTTCCAAGGACGATTGCGCCGCTGAGCTCGTGTCATGCCCAGTCTCAGAGGGGACATGGATGGGGCTTTGCCTCGAGGCTGGACCGTGTTAATGGATCGTCATGCGCCTCATCCCCTATGCCCTCTCTGATGTCGGCCGCAAGCGACAGCACAACGAGGACAGCTACCTAGTAGCCCCCTCCCTTAGCCTGTTCGCGGTGGCCGATGGTATGGGTGGGCACCGTGCGGGTGAGAAAGCGAGTCGCATGGCGGTTGAGAAGCTGCGCGACTCGCTGGTGCCCCCGCGCCGCCAGGCCGGCAAAGATGAGGTCCTTTCGCATCTACAGAAGGCCATGTTCATCACGGGGGCGGCCATCTTCGATGCTGCCCAGAGCGATCCGGACCTGGCTGGCATGGGGACGACGCTGACCTCGGTGCTGGTCCATGCGCAACGGGCCTATGTGGCGCACGTGGGCGACTCGCGCTGCTACCTGTATCGCGACGGCAAGATCAGCCAGATCACGATGGATCACTCGTGGGTCGCGGAGCAGGTCAAGGCCGGGCTGCTGACGGAACAAGAAGCGCGCGAGTCCCGCTTCCGTCACATCATCACGCGGTCGGTTGGGTTTGAACGCGAAGTGCAGGTCGACGGCACCATCTGCCCGGTGCAGTCGGGCGACTGCCTGATTCTGTGCAGCGACGGCCTGTCGAACTATCTGGAAGAGGATGACTTCGCGGAAGTGATGAGTCGTCAGCTGTACAGCGACGCGCCGCGGGTGCTGATCGACTTGGCCAACGCGCGGGGTGGAGACGACAACATCACGGTTGTCATCATTCACATGGCCAACGACGCCGAGGCGTCTGCTTAGCCTTCAGGCCTAAGGCCTTCGCCCTGGCCCAGCGACGAAAGCTGCGGCTCTGGTGAGATGCCGCACCGGTGCTGCGGCTACGAAGCGCGAAGGGGCTGACCAGCCTGCCGCTGCTGCGCGACCGGGTTCTGTGTGCTGGTCTTGGGTGGCCGCTCTTTGAGGGTGGTGGGCCCACTGATGCTCAGCAGCGTACGCAGGCGCAGCAAGGACTTGCGACCGATGCCTTTGATGCGCGTCAGCTCTTCGACGCGCTTGAAGGGATGGCTCTTGCGGTAGGTGACGATGGCCTCGGCGCGGCTGGGGCCCACCCCGGGCAACAGCTGAAGCTGTTCGCTGCTGGCCTCGTTGATGTTCACGACACCGCTGGAAGTGGCCAACGCTGCAGGCTTGCTCTGGGGCGCTCCAACGGTCACGGACGGCGGGTCCTGTACCTTGCTAGCCGGGGCGGCGCTCGACGGGCGGGCGCACATCAGGCAGATCATCGCGCAAGCAGCAGCAACAAACAGGGTCTTGATGGTTTTCATGCGGGGTTCTCCGGTTTCTTTGGTTCGTGGACAAATCGATTCGGTGGACGTTTCAGGTTCAAGTGAGCACCACGCTGCACTTGGCATAACGGGACTACGCATCGTGGGCGAAGGCTGTGCCCGCCCGGGCTCGCGCCTTGTTTGCTGACGGGGGCGGCTCTCGTTCGAAGGGCATGGCGGCCACGGGCTCGCCGAAGCTGCCCGCCGGATCACGGGGTGGGTTTTCGCGAATGTGCAGCTGTCCCGTCAGCGGAACTGCGTCGAGTCGCACGTTGAGCGAGCCATCGCGGTTCACAAAAGCCATGCCGATGCGCAGCCAGTGCTTGCGCGGTCCTCTCTCGACGATGGCGTAGACAACCTTCCAGGTCGAAGGGGTGCGCTGAGCGCTGTCTTCGGTCGCTCGCAGCAGCGGGTCAGGCGCTGGGTCCGCACGCATGCTGTCGCCGGAGCCCGCAGCCGCACCGGCCGCGAGCAAGAAGGGCTGCTGAACAGAGGAGCCAGACGCACGTGTTCCATGCGCAGGGTGTGACTGAGCCATGATCATCGTCGGAAGTCCTTGGTTTCACAGAGACGAGCGATCTCTTCGCTCGCAGTCTTGTCGTACGACGGAGTGGGGACATTGCAGCCACTGTGCCAACGCTCGACAGACCGCTAGACAGCGCGTTTCTCGACGGAAAACGAGCGCGGACCGTGACGCGTGGCTCGCTGCGTCCAAGCGCCGGACGACCGGCTGTCCGCGGCTCGGACGACTCCGAACTTCGGACAGCTGGCAACCGGCGCAAGCCGATGCAGCGCGACGCGCTCGCTGCGCCGCACGAGCTCCGACGGACTACAGCCGACGTACGTTAATGGTCACGGTACCGTCGGCAACGCGCTCGCCGCTGGCGTCAACCAAGGCGACCAAGATCGGCACGTCGACCTTGCCTTCGGCCGTAAGCCGAACGGCCAGGGCCGCGGACTCTCCCGTGCCTTTTTCTGGCTGCGCCGTGGCCCACAGATCGGCGCGCGCGATCTTGCGCAGCCGCAGATCCACAGCCTTGCTGATGCACGTCACGCCCGCGGTCGGAAGCAGCAGATAGCCAACGACCAGGGCTGCCGTCTCGGCCGCAGCAAACTGCGCCGCTGCATGAAGCCCTCCGGCGTGGTTGCACAGCACGCTGGCATACGGCAGATGCAACCGGACCTGCGCCGCCGAGGCCTCTTCCACAGACACCGGCAACAGCCCCAGCAGAGGGATTTTCTCGACGACCAGCCGTTTTACATCTTCGGCAGTCACAACCGGCATCGGGGCCGCAGCGTCGAGCATGTCCCCATCATATCGCGGATCCGACCCCGCTTCGCTGGCCACGAATGCGGTCGCCCTATGGAATCGCTCAGCCGCGCGCCGGTCTACTCAGGGCCGATGTCGTCTGGCTCGGCGTGCTCGCTCTCGGGGGCCTCGGGCTCTCCCTCGCCGGGTCCACGCTCCGTCGGAGCAGCCGGCTGTCCCGGCGGTTTGTCCGGCGTGGCAGCCCCAGCACTCGTGGCTGGCCCTGCTTCGGGCGCGGCTTCGCCTTGGGCCATCGCAGCGCTTGTATCGTCGACGCGGGCATCGCCCGGCATGGGCAGTGGCGCGCTGCCTGCGGCAGCCCAGCGGGCTTTCACTTGGCCCGGCAGGGCCTGAACGATGCGATCGCCCCACTCCATGGACACGCCAGTCAGGTCGCCGCGACGAAACGAATCGGGAATGGTCATGGCACAGCGCCAGCGAGGAAGCGACGTCTCATCTCCGACGGGCTCTTTGGCATCCCCAGCCTGCGCATAGCACTCGGCGAGAGCCGGCAGAAAGCGACGCCCTCGGCTGTTGGTCAGCACAAACAAGCGCGCGTGCGGCGGTCGCACGGGCCCGGTCAAAAGAACCTGGACGATGCCGCTTTCCGGATCGGCGGCCAGCACCTCAAGGCGCGTCGGCATGGGCGGCGGCGCCGGAGCCCGCTTTTTCGATCGGCGATCGCGCTTGTGCGACGCCTGCGCATGCTTGCCGTGTGCGGACTTGCTGGCGCGAGAAGGACGGTCTCCATCGTCGGAAGCCCGCTTGCCCTTGCCATGCGGCCGACTGTGCG
>JAYRFD010000154.1:0-4022 GCA_041908565.1 Polyangia bacterium
CAAGTTCGCCGACAAGGGAGAGCCCGTCGAGTTCAGTCACACGCTGTCCGACCTGATCGGCGGTCAGCTAGACGCCGGTCTGATGCTGGTCGACCTGTTCGAAGACAACTGGACCGACTGGCGCGCCCTAACCGGCGTCGCCGATCCGTTCTTGGCGACGCGCGCCATCAAGCGCTAGCGCCGCTTGGATCCGCCCGATCGGCTTCTGGCTTCGACGCCCGCAGCCGCAGCAGGGCCAGCAAGCCCAGCACCGTCGTCGGAAGCACGTGGGCGGCGTGATACAAAAGCGCGAAGGCCAGAGCCTCGCTGGCTCCGACCCCAAGCAGCGACAGCGCGACCACCGCCCCGGCTTCCAGCACGCCCACCTGCCCCGGCGTCGCTGGCAGCGCGATGGCCAGGTTGATCGCAAAGAACAACAGCAGCCAGTCCACGACGGGCCGCGCCAAACCAACGGCGTGCAGCGACAGCCCGATCATGCCGACATCGCAGGCCAGCGACGCCAACGAAAACAGCCCGGCCAGCCCCCACAGCCCCGGAGCATGCAGCAAGCGCAGCGACGCCAGTAGGTGATTCACAAACGATCGCAGGCGTCCTTGCACTCGATCGCCGACGCCCGCCAGGCTGGTCAGCACAAAGGCCAAAACGACGCAGAAGGCGCCCAAGCCCAGCGTCCAGCGCAGCGTTCCAAGCAGGGCCGATGGCGGCGAAAAACAGAACAGCAGCAGGGCCGCAACCAGACCCATGCTCAGGGTCTCGACGCCTTTTTCGACCAGAAGGACGGCGACCAGCCCCGATGCGGGCAGCCCCCGCGGCCCGGACAGTGCGACGACACGCAGCGCCTCGCCGGCCCGCGCGGGCAGCAGGTTGTTGGCGGCCAAGTGCGAAAGGTACAGAAGCCACAGCCGCGACCGTCGCAAAAGCCGGTCTGGCTGGCAGGCCTCGCCCCCCGACGAACGGACCAGACGGCCAAGCAGGATCCGCCAGCGCTCGATGCGCACCGCCAGGTTCAGCGTCAGGTTGACCAGCGCCGCCGCCAAGATCAGCCGCCAGTCGGCCTGCCCCAAAGCCGCCCACAGCCGCGGACCTTCGACCCGTCGCATCAGCAGCCACAGGCAGCCCGAAAGCACGCAAAGCGCGATCACCGCCCGCAGCACGCCTCGCCGCGAACGACTCGCCGTCCCAGCCACAGCGTCCGCACCATCCGCACCAGAAGACACGCCGGCACCATATCACGCACGCCGGGTGCGACCGGGCCTTGGTCAGTGGTGCAGCGATGCGGCGGTGACCGCGCCAGATCACATCTTTTTCCGCGCGATCTCGATCATTGGCTTGATCAACGGCGCCGATGCGCGTACGAGGGGTAGAACACCCTCTCGCATCCATCGGCCCCCTACGCACGTGGCCCCCCAGGGCAGAAGGGATTCTGGCATGACGACCCAGCAACCGCGGCCCCCGATCACGACGCTCGCCGAGCTTATTCAGCGCATTCCCAAGACCGACCTGCACCTGCACCTGGATGGCTCGATTCGCCTGGGCACCATCGCCGAGCTTGGCAAGCGCGACGGCGTCAAGCTACCCAGCTACACCGCCGACGGCCTGGACGAGCTTGTTTTCAAGTCCAACTATCGCGATTTGGAAGAGTATCTGACCACCTTTGGGTATTCCTGCGCGGTTATGCAGGATCCTGAAAACATTGAACGAATCGCGTACGAACTGGCCCTGGATAACCAGCGTGAAGGGGTTCGCTACATCGAAGTCCGCTTTGCGCCACAGCTGCATATCAACAAACACATGGATATGCGGCGTGTGCTGGAAAGCGTCAACAACGGGCTGCGGCGGGCTCAGCAAGAATTCAATCAGAGCGAAGATGTGCGCGCAGGCCAGGAAGCCCCCTTCCAGTACGGCATCATCGTCTGCGCGATGCGTTACTTCGATGGTAATTTTTCCGACTACTACAGCAATTTCGTCAACGTCCATTCCTATTCAACACTGAAAAGCATTCGCGAGCTTGCATCGTTCGAGCTTGCCCAAGGGGCCGTGCGCATCCGCGACGAACAAGGCATCCCGATTGTCGGCTTCGACCTGGCCGGGGCCGAAAACGGCTATCCCGCGTCGCAGCATCGACGGGCCTTCCAGTTCGCGCACCAGCACTTCATGGCCAAGACCGTGCACGCGGGCGAAGCCTATGGCGCTCCCTCGATCTTTCAGGCGATTACCGACCTGCACGCCGATCGCATCGGTCATGGCTATTACCTGTTTAACATTGAAAAGATCGAAAACGACGAAAGCATCCCCGATAAGGCAATGTATATCGAGGAGCTGTGCAATTACATCGCCGCCCACCGCATCACCATCGAGGTCTGCTTAACCAGTAACATGCAGACCAACCCGACGATCGGCGTACTCAGCAATCACGCGTTCCAGCACATGCTGGCGCGCGAGCTAAGCGTCACGATCTGCACCGACAATCGAACCGTCAGCAAGACATCGGTTTCGAACGAAATCATGCTGGCACTAAAAACGTTTAAGCTAACGGAAAAGCAGTTCAAGAACCTGATTATCTATGGTTTTAAGCGCAGCTTCTTCCACGACACGTATGCGAACAAGCGCAAGTGGGTGCGGCAGTGCATCGAAGCCTATGAAGACGTTCTGCGCAGCGTGTCGTACGACGACCTGCTGAAGAACGCCGTCTAGCGGCAGCCGAAGGGCTCTCCGACGATGCGGGGGGCGGTCAGCGACCAGTCGAAGCGGGCGGCCTGGGCCATGGCTCGACGGGGGGCGGTGTCGTCACGGGTTTGCAGCGCCTGGGCCAGCCCGGCCTGCCAGGCGGCCACATCGCCGGGCGGCAGACACCAGCCGGCGTCGCCCAGCAAGTCCGCGACACCACCGACGTCGCTGGCCAGCACATGGGCCCCGGCTGCCAGGCCTTCCAGCACCACCTGCGGGGCGCCTTCAGTGCGGCCATCGGGCAAGCGCAGCGACGGCAGCGCCAGGACATCGCAGGCCAACAGACGTCGACGGCGCTCGTCCCCGACAATGGTGCCCAGGAACTGCACACGCGGGCCCAGCGCCGACGCTTGCGCCATCAGCGCAGGACGCAGCGGGCCGTCGCCAGCGATCCACAGCACGGCATCGGGCAGCGCCGACAGAGCCTGCAGCAAGACCGATACGCCTTTGACGGCGACCAGGCGACCCAGGAACAGCACCGTCGGCCGATGGACGCCAAGGGCTGCTCGCAGCACGCGCCTCTCGTCAGGGGATGCGGCGAAGTGCGCGCAGTCGATGCCCATCGGGACCACGTGCCCGGCGGCGCCCGGCACGCGCAGCGACGCGGCGGAATAGACCAAGCGAGCCCGCCGCGCGATCCAGCGCACCACCGCCTGGCCACGCAAGCGTCGAAGCAGATGCACATCCGAGGAATGCGCGACGGCGACATGCGGACGCCCGTCGGACAGCGCCGCCGCCAGCACACCGCAGGGCAGAAGCCAGTGCGACACGAAGGCATCGTAGCGACGGTGCAGGTCATGGAAGCGAGCGGCCAGGACGGCGGAAAAGCGCGCGGCCTCAAGCACTGCAGTCGGCCCGCGGAGCAAGGCATCGGGCGCTCCACCGGCATAGAACAGGGACGAAGGGACGCGACGCACCAAGCTTCCTGATTCGTCCAAGTTTGGCGGAATCTTCGACGCTGCGGGGTCCGGGCCCAGATGATCATCTGCCGAGCCGGCCGCCAGCACGTCGACCTGATGACCGGCGGCGGTCAGCCAGCGGTTCAGCGCAGCGACAAACGGGCCGGCGGGGTCACCCGACCAGCGAGGGTACGAAGTGGTCAACACACCGATGCGCACGGCCAGGCCAGCCTAGTGCGCTTTGCGCAGCAGTATCTAACGAAAATATTTTGGTGATTTGATACACTTACTATCCTTACGATGTCTGCGGCCGGCGACAATCAAAGCGCCTCTGTGAACCCGTTTGCGCAGCACACTGTCCAGGAAACCCACGACGACCTGGTCGACGTCGAGAGC
>JAYRFD010000155.1:0-3531 GCA_041908565.1 Polyangia bacterium
CGAGATCCTGGAGCGCTTCAAGCGCGAGATGCGCGCTCCGGCCCTGATCAAAAGCGACCACGTCGTGCGTATCACCGACGCCGATGTCGCGCCTGAAATCGACGGCTCGCTGTTCCTGGTGATGGAGCTTCTGGACGGCTGCGACCTGGAACAGCTTCTGCAAAAGCGTGGCCCGTTTACTGCCGAAGAGACCGTGTGGCTGCTGTCGCAGGCGGCGCGGGCCTTGGACAAAGCGCATGCGGCCGGCGTTGTGCACCGCGACTTGAAGCCGGAAAATCTGTTCATTCACCGACGGGAAGATCTGGGCTGCATCGTCAAGCTGCTGGACTTCGGCGTCGCGCATCTGAAGCACCGCGATGCATCGACATCGGAAATGAAAGTGACCAAGAGCGGCGACATCTTGGGAACACCGATGTACCTGTCACCAGAACAGGCGCTGGGCGACAGCGACGAGCTTGGACCGCACTCGGACATCTGGTCGATCGGCTTGATTGCGTTTGAGCTTCTGGTCGGCAAGACGTACTTCCAAGCGGACTCGGTGACCAAGCTGATTGGACAGATCTGTTTTCAGCCGCTGCCTCCTGCCTCGGCGCGTGGCAGCAGCCTGGGACCGGCCTTCGATCGCTGGTTTGAACGCTCGGTCACCCGCGACATCAAAGGTCGCTGGCCATCGGTGGGTGCGCAGATCGCAGCGCTGGCTGAAGCAATCGGCGTGTCGTCGCAGGTCGCGCAGTCGGATGCGCCGGCCTCGCTGGTGACGGCGGTCAATGGCATCAAAGCACCGGCGGCGGGCTTGGGATCGGCGCGCTCGCGCGAGGCGCGGACCACGACATCGGAAGGGCGCGGTCAGTCCGCGGCCCGCCATGCGTCCCGTCGCTGGCTGATGGCTGCGGGCCTGCTGCTGATGGCCGGCGGAGTCGTCGGCCTGGGCGCGCTGGTCGGTCGTCTGCGTTCGCCGCAGAGCGCGGCCGGCAAGGATCTGCGCAGCGCCAGCGCGCGTCCTGACCCGACCTCGGCGACGGTCGATGGGGGCACCCCGCCAGCGACGGTCAGCGCACCGCCTGTGGCGCCGCGACCCCCGGCGCCGGCCCCGCCTGCGCCGCCGACCAAAAAGGCCGCCGAAGCCGGGCCCGCACCACGTCGAAAACTTCATCCAACGGGGTCAATCAACAAGCCGACCGGCAAGCGACCGCCGACATCGAACTACGACCCCGTCGCGCCCTAACAGCGCATCGTCAGCCCAGCGCGCCGCTCATCTCGGTCGCTCGGTCGTGTGTATCGACGGGCCGACGCGTCGTTCCTTGCGGTCAAGCGCCGAATCGACCCGCGCATCGGTCGCAGTACGAATCTGGGTATAGTGCGCGCATGCTTGCGCTTGCATCGCTGCTGCTGCTGGTCGATCCGACGGTTGATGGGACCGCCGCTCCTCCACCGCCCGTCCCGGATGTGGCACCTGCGGCGACGACCGCACCGGCTCTGGGGACCGCCGCGCCACCACCGAACAGCGAGCCAGCCACCGCACCGCGCCGCGTCGAACTTCTGCTAAAGCTGGCGCTGCTGGGCGGCGGCAGCACGTGGGATGGTGACGGTCTGGGCTATGGATCCCTGCTGCTGGCCTTTCGCCTGTTCCGCGTTGTGTCGGTGTACGGCCAGGCTCGCCTGGGTTACGCGCGCGTCGATCAGCGCATCCTGACCCTGCTTTCCGTCGGGCTGGAGGGCACGTATCCGATTCGCAACAAATACTGGCCCTATCTGCGCCTGGGCTTTGTGCACCAGCATGAAGAGTCGCTGGCCGCCGCGGTGCAGGATCCGCTGGGCACGCTGCTGGGCATCGGCACCGGCATCCGCCATCGCGCCGGTCTGCACGCCAGCTTGGGCTGCGACATCACGCTGTGGCGAGGGCGACGCAGCGACGTGCAGCTAGGTCCCGAGCTGGCGTTTTCCTATCTGGGCTATTCCAGCGGTCCCAGCTTTTACGGCATGGCTGGCATCCAGGCCAGCGGCAGCCTGGCCCTTTTTTAGAAGACCCGGTGCAGCATGACTTCCACTCGCGTTCCTTCAGGATCCCGCATTCGTCTGTTTTTCGCGTCGCTGTTCCTGCTTGGCGGCCTTGGCTGCAAGCCCTTTGCCGAGCTTTCCGATCATCCGTGCCCGCCGCAGGGCACGTCGCTTACCTACGCCAACTTCGGCGCGACGTTTCTGAACAGCTACTGCCAAAGCTGCCATGCCTCGACGGCGCAAGACCGCAAAGGTGCCCCGGGCGACTTCCTGTTCGACACGCGCGAGCACGTGCTGCGTCAGCGCGAGCGCATCTTCGTGCGCTCTGCGGCCGGCAATGACTCGATGCCGCCCGGCCCCATCGATCCGTCGCCGACCGAGCGCAACCAGCTAGCCGACTGGCTGGCCTGCGGCGCCCCTTAGCCGCGGATGCGCTGGGCCAAGGCGCGCAGCTGGGCAGGGATGCCAGCGTCATCGGGCCAGCGTGCTTGATCGGGCGGAATCAGCGATGCGCCGTACAGCGCCTCGCAGATGTAGCGCGGTCGTCCGTCGGCACCCACGATGATCTCGGCCGCCGGAACGATGCCCCACAGCGAAAGTCCGGCGCGCTGGGCCACGCGCTGCGCGCCGAGATGCGACAGAGTCACCCACGAAAGCACTGTCTCGACTTCCAGGGCGGCTGCGATCCACAGCAGCGCACGCGTCATGTGCAGCATCAGGCCGCGCCCCTTGTGCGCTGGATCGACGACTCCTAGATCGGCAAACAGGCTGACGCCCGCTGCATCGACGGAGAACGCACAGAAAGCAACGGGCTGCGAATCGCGACACAGAAGCAGGTGACAGCACGGTCGCTCGGCAATCGTGATCGGTTCCTGCGCGCCACCCAGCGCGACATGATCCCGGTGGTGCGCGGCCGTTGTCAGCGCCTGCCCCGTTTCGTGAAGCAGCGCTGGATGCCAGCGAGCGAGCAGCCCATCGGGCCCCGTCAGCATCGCGATGTCAAAAGCGGTCTGCACGCGCAGGCGATAACCCGGTGGCAGATGCACATCGCAGTCCGGATGCCCAAGCAGCGCGTCGATGTCCAGCCACAGCCCCGGCGATCGTCCCGCAAGCTGCGCCTGTGTAGCCGGCGACAGGCGCGGAAGCAGTGGACGCGCATCGGGGCCGCTCGCGCTGAGCGCGCCGTTTGATGTGAGCGGTCGCGCGGAATCGGATGTCACATCCGCGAGAAAAGACGGCGATCCAGGAAGCTGCAGCAGCGCGAACAGAGCGGCCACTTCATCGACCACGTGTTCGCGCTGGGGCCACAGAAGATCATCGGCGGACACCAACGGCTTTATGTACAGCGCCTCTGGCACATAGCGCGCATCGCCGTCCATTCCCCGTCGCTGATCGCTTTCGGGAACGATGCCGCACAGCCACATGCCTTCGCTTTCCAACAGGTGCTGCTGCGGCGTGTTGTCTAGCTCGACCAGGCCCCACTCGCTGCGCGCGCCCAGGCCACGACCTGCGGCTTCTTGCGCACGCAGGAGC
>JAYRFD010000156.1:0-16062 GCA_041908565.1 Polyangia bacterium
GCCATCTCGGTGATGCCGACGCCTTCGAGTGCCCACGTCTTCAGCTTGGCAATCACGGCCTGTTCTTCGTCATCTTCGACGAGAATCTTCATGCGCGGATGGTCGGGTGCAGGGATCGCCTTCTTGCCGTAGGGCACTTTGCCGAAGTGATAGCCGCTGTCGCGAATGTGGCGGATGGCCTCGCGCGTGCGCTCGCCAGTCGCTTCGCGTTCCATTTGCGCAAAGACCAAGAGGATGTTGATGAGCGCCCGGCCCAGCGCGGAATCGAGCCTGATGGATTCGCGTATCGCGACAAGCTCCTTCTCGCCTGATTTGAAATAGCGTTCATACAGCTCGCAGAAATGCACGATCGACCGAGACAGGCGATCAAACTTCAGCACTACCAGCACATCCGCACTGCGCTCCAACACATCGAGCGCGTCTTGCAGTCCGGGCCGCTGGTCCTTGCCTCCCGACATCACGTCTTTGCAGATGCGAACGAGCTTCAGACCGTGCAGCGAGCAGTACGTCTCAATCGCGCTCTGCTGCGCCTCCAGCGACAGCCCATCGATCGCCTGCATGTCGGTCGAGACGCGCACGTACCCAACCGCTCGCCGCGGCGTTTCTCCCGCGCCGTAATGTCCGCTGGCTGCTCTGCTGGCGATTCCTTTGTGGACTCTGCTGACACTCCGCATGACCCAAACCTCCGTCGTGAAATGTGGCGTAACGGAGGCACTTCGTAATTCGGTCAGGCGTCCGTCATCGCGACGGCGAAGGGGCCTTGGCCGACTTGGGTGGTGGCGGCCAGGGTGTACAGGCTTGCTCCGGGCATGCCGGTGTTGCGCAGCGTGAACATGCGGTTGGTCGATCCGGCTGCGACCATCAGATCGGGCTTGTTGTCTCCGTCGATGTCGCTTCCGACCACGGACTCTGGACTGCTGGGCAGATCGATGCGCTGCGGCGATCCGAACATGCCTCCCGCCTGACCGACAAACAGGCTCAGGCTGTTGTCGGCCGCGTTGGCGGTCACCAGATCGACCTTCTGATCACCGTCGAGATCCGCCAAGACCAAGCCCTTGGGCCCCCCGCCGGTCGAAAGGACGGTGCCCTCGTCGAACGCGATCTGCCCGTAGTAGTAGGAAAACAGGTCCTCGCGGCTGGCTTCCTGACCACCAATCGATGAAATCGTGACCTTCACCTTGCCGACCATGGCGCTCGCCGGAAGAGTCGCCGTGATCTCGGTTGCCGAAACCACCTTGATGTTTTCGCCCAGCACGCCATTCCAGCGGACCAGTGCGTCCTTGGGGAAATTTGATCCGCGAACGGTGATGACCTGTCCGCCGGTAGTCGGTCCGACGGCAGGCACGATCGCCTGGATCTCGGGCTTGGGAGCCGAGGGGTCCACCGCAGCGGCACCGCCCGCCACCTGTGCACAGCCAGCCAGCAACAAAACCAACCCCAGACCCTGCGCTGCCCTTGCCATCTTGATTCTCCTTGTGACGCTGCGTGGATGCGATACCGGTCGTTACCTGGATGCTGTCTTCTTGAGCATCACGCGGGAAAACGCCGCATGGTCGACGGCGACTTGCTGGGCATAGCTCAGCGCCACCTGACGAACACGGGCGCGAAATCCTTCCTGGTTGTTGCCGACGCGCTGCCAAAGCTCATGTTCGAAGCTGCTTGGAACCAAGCTCGCGCTGGTGTCGCGATCGGCGCGCGTATGCGCGATGGCCAACACCGCTCCCCAGACCTCTGCCAGCTTCAAGACGCGCGACGGAGTCGAAAGCTCGGTCACATCCAGCGTGCCACGCGCCGGAGTCCGTTCGCGCACACTGAAGCGAGTGCCAAACAGCAGCAGAGATCCCAAATGCTCGTCGGGCTGCGAGGCCAGCGCGCGAGCCGCCAGCACGGTGCGCAGCGCTTGATCGCCGTTGGTGGCCGCCAGGATCTGATTGCGAACATCCAGATCGATAAACGGCCACGGCGACGGGGTGGCCTGCGCCTTCAGGTCCAGCACGCGGTCATCGTCCTCGCTGGCGGTCGCGCCTTCGATCAGCACGAAGTACCGCGCCATGCCCAGCGATCCCATGCCACCACGCAGGCGCTGCGCGACGCTTTTGACCTTGAAGTAACCGACCTGCGTGCGCAGCGGCGCAGACAAGGCCGCGACATAGCTGGGCAGGCTCGACGCGATGGCGGCTGCCACAGGCGCTTCCACCGGCAAGATATCGGGATGATAGAAGTCGAAGATGCGACGGCCGCTGGCCTTGGTGGTCAGCTTGTCGAGCATGCGCAAGCGAACGGCTTTGCGCTTGGTCTCGACCAGAAAATCGCTGAGGGGACTTGGGGTATTGGCCGCTGTAAAGGTACGCGTCAGTTCAAGGTTGTTGTCGCGCACGCTGCCCGCGGTCTGCAGGTAGCTGCCGCTGAGCGCGTTGAGGATGTTCACTTCGTCGCTGGCCGTAAACCCACCGCGTTCCCGCAAAAGCAGGATCAAGCTGGTCGCCAAGCGCCACACGTCTAGCTGGTAGTCGCCGATCACCGCGTCGTCGAAGTCATCCAGCCCATAGACAATGTCATCGGAACTGGTCGTGATCGCGCTGATGTTTTCGACATGGCAGTCGCCGTGCAGCCAGATGCGGGTCTGCTTGCTGCCACCAAAGTCGCGCAGTAACGGCGACGCGGCATAGTCGGCCCAGAACAGGTAGTTCGTTGCGCGAAAGAAGCTCATGACGGAATCGCCCATCTGCGCGTACTTGTCGGCTCGACGGGCGGACGGCATGGCCGAGTTGCGAGCGCCAATCTGATCGATGACCCAGTCGCTTCGTGACTGCGGTCCGGCGGGCGGTTTTGCCGACCCCGGCTTCGTCGCTGCCGAGCCACTGGATGCACCGCCGTCTGGCCGCCCCTGTGCAACACTTGGGCAGATGGGGCCGACCACACTGGCCAGCAGGACCCCTGCCAGGAACAGCCCCAGCCCGCGGCATAAAGCACGGCGAGCACGGCGGAAATGAAAGAGCGGCGTCATCTAGTGCCGGCGTTCGCTAAACACTCCTTTCGATGGTAACGCGCAGTGCCCGTCGCATGGGAGCGCGATCAGAAGCCGCATCGTCGAAGGACACAAGTGCCTGAAACGGCTGCGAAAATGCGGCGAGCGGAAGCACACGCAAACGAAGAAAAACCGGGCTTTCTGGTAAATTGCCGCCCATGTTGACTTCTGGTTCCAGATCTCCGTCGGCAAAGACGCGCAAGAAAGCGCCCCGCCCGACATCGACCCGCAACGCAGGATCCGGCCGCCCCCGCGCAGCCAAAGCGGCCGCGCCAAAGCCCCGCAAGCCCGCGATCCTAAGCACCCGTCAGCGCGCCTTTCTGCGCGGTCTGGGTCACCACCTGCAGCCCGTCGTCATGCTGGGCAAAGAGGGCATCACCGCCGGACTTCTGCAAGCGCTGGATATCGCGTTGGATCAGCACGAGCTTGTGAAGCTGCGCGTGCTGGAAACTGCGCCTAGCGATGCGAAAGAGCTTGCAGCCGACCTGGCCAGCCAAAGCGTCTCGGCCTTGGTGCAGGTGCTCGGCCGCACCCTGCTTCTGTATCGCCGCCGGCCTGATTCACAGCGCTCTGCGCGCCCCGCGATCGAGCTTCCCAAGCATCCCGCCTAGCTCGCTGCGTCCGACGGCGATCCATCGCAGAAGTCACGACGCGGTGCGCCTCTTCGAACACCACAACGCATTGCGAACCCCGCCATCGCGGCCGGCCTGCGTACCGATACATCCCGGCTCGATCAGCACGACGCATTCAACCTGGGGGCCCGCCGATTTGGGACCCTGTTCAGATCAAGGTCTCTCGACCAGCGTGTACTGCGCGAACAGGTTGGTGTCGACGTCGATGGCGCGCGATCCCAAGTCGGCGCGATCCCAGCCCAGCGTCTTGCCGATTGCGCGAACTAAAGGTGTGTCGCTGCGATCGAAGTCGCGAACGCGGAAGCCCGCGGCCTGCCACTGCGCCTGCGAAAACGGACTGCGACAGTCGGCATACGGGTTGTAAGCCTGCCCGATCGGCGCCGGCGCCGGGCAGAGGTTGTAAACGATCAGTCGCCCGCCCGGCCTAAGCAGCCCCCACAATCGCCGCAGATAG
Source organism: Polyangia bacterium (assembly GCA_041908565.1). Lineage (GTDB taxonomy): Bacteria > Myxococcota_A > Polyangia > Palsa-1104 > JAEUJZ01 > JAEUJZ01. The sequence continues at coordinate 4,115 of JAYRFD010000156.1, forward strand.
TCTTCATCGCTTGCGCCCAGCGACAGCCCCGTCTTGGGATCGACCGCCTCGGTCGGGTGGATCAGGCCGCGCATCAGCACGTTGCGACTGAACACCACGTCGTAGCCGCCTCCGACGGCGGCAAAGCTGCTTGCATCGCCGGCCGGCGGCGCGAAAAACAGCTGAACCCGACCCGCGACATCACGGCCATAGATCGGCACCGCGCCTTGATCGCCCGGCTGGCTGTACAAAAGACGCTGCGCTGGGTCTGAAAGGACGCTGACGGCATCGGCTCCGGCGCCAGCCAGGATCCGCGCTGCGCCAATGCTGCGACCATGCAGATCCAGCACGCGACGGCCGAAAAGCGCGCTGCGTTCGCCGCCATCCTGCGCGCATAGCTCAAGCAGGTGCGCATAGAAGATCGGCGATGCGCTGGGTCCTGCGTTGTCGCCGTAGTAATACCCCCATTCATCGACGCTGCGATCGGCTACACGACGCGGCACCACACCCGGCAGATGCGCAACGGCCGCCAAGAATTCGGCCGCCATCCGAGTCTTGTACTGCGCCTGCAGACCGATCGCTTCGCGATTCATGGCCGCGACCGCTGCGCCGATGCTGGTCTGCGCTGGCCCTTGCATGGGCTGGACTTCAGGACCCGAAACACAGCCGGTGATCGATCCCAGACTTAGCGTCGCCGACAACAGCCAGCCCGACGGAAAGCGACGCTTCGGCGCCAGACCTTGCCCATCTTGTTGATGATCTGCCGCCGGTTGGGTCGTGCTGTGCGGCAGTCCCCCCAAGGCTCTGTGACGCATGGGTCTTTTGTGCATGTTGCACAGTGTTTCGCAGCCCGCGGTAGGCCGTCAATGACTGCGCACAAGGAGATTGCAAGGCCAGATCCTTGATCTTCGGCTGCAACCCACGCGGCCGGGGCGGGCCGCCCATTCGCAGCCATTCGTTGCACCGCACAGTCGCAGAGCCCCTGCCACCGAAGCCGTTCGCAGGGACGCGCAGCGACGGTTGAATTTGTCAGCGAAGTAAGCGATAGTGCCAAAGAAGTAGTGTCGGCACTCAGCATGTCCAGCTTCGAAGAGCGCCACCGCAAAGAGGAAGATCCGTTTGCAAAAGAGGCGCCCCAGAAAGAGGACGCGCTGCTGCAAGCACTGGCCGTGCGTGAGCGCGACGAGGAAGCCGCGCGCAAAGTCGCCTTGGTGCTGAGCACCTTGGCCGCGCAGAAGGAACCGGCCCCCCACGTGCAAGCCGAGCTTTCCGCCGACGGTCCGATGGCGGCCGACTCTGCCGAGCGACTGTTCCAGCACTACGCCGAGAAGCGTGACGCCGAAGAAGGCGAAGACGAAGAAAAACAGACCACCCCAAAGCCTGATGTGCGACAGAGCTCGCGCGAGGTGTGGCGCAAATCGAACGACATCGGGGACATGATCCAAAGCGGCATGGATGGCGACTTCGTGGCGGACTCAGCGATTGTGGTTGCCGATCTGGATACCCATCCGGGGGGAGCCCAAGGTGCGGCCCCCTTCGATGATGGACTGGACGCGTGGACAGGCCAGCGCCGTCGACGCGGGGATCTGGGCCCGCCCGCCAATCCGCTGGCAAAAGAGGACGCGCCGCCCGCATCGACAGAGACATCGGGCAAGGAGACGCAATGAGCGCACGCGTGGGGGGACCAGTCGTCGGGCGCGGACGGCTCAGTGGTGAGCGCTTCTATCCGCCCGCGGATCTGCGGGGCGAGCTGATCAGCCGATCACCCGCCGATCCAGACGATGTTCTGGGGCACTTTCCGTTTGGCAACGAAGACATCAACGAAGCCGTGGTGGCCGCCGCGCGGGCCGCACGTCCCTGGGGACAAGAGAGCGTGGCGACACGCGTGCGGGCGCTGCACGGGCTGCGTACGGAGCTTGCGCGATCGACGGCCGAACTGACGCTGTGCTTGGTTCGCGAGACCGGTCGCCCGACGTGGGAATGCCAGCGCGAAGTGCAGGGTCTGATCGGCCGCATCGATCAGCTGTGTGCCTCTGCGGAAGGGGCGCTGGCGGATCGAGCTCCAGACGGCTTGCCGGGTCGCGTGCGTAGCCTGCCTTTGGGCGTGGTGGCGGTGATCAGCCCAGCCATGCTGCCGCTGGCGACGGGACACACGCACATTGTGGCCGCCCTGTTGGCTGGAAACAGCGTCGTGTGGAAGCCAAGCCCGCTTTGTCCTGCCGCCGCGCAGCGCTATGCCGAGATCGTCTGGCGCGCCGCTCTGCCTGCCGGCGTCTTCAACATGATCCAAGGCGATGACTCCGTCGGGCACGAGCTGGCCACGCACGCGCAAGTCGACGCCATCGTCTTCACCGGGCGCACCGAACACGGCCATCGCCTGCGACACGAGCTGTGCGATCGACACGACGTGCAGCTGGTGCTGCACCTGTCGGCCAAGAACGCCGCCATCGTGCTGGAAGACGCAGATCTGGAAAGTGCCGCGTACGAAGTTGTGACTTCGGCCATGCTGTCCAGCGGTCAGCGCTGCACGGCGACATCGCGCGTCCTGGTTCACGAAGCGGTGTTGCCAGAATTTACCGATCTTCTGCTGTCGAATCTGGATGCGCTGCGCGTCGGCCCGCCGGTCTACTCTGGTGCTTCGGGACTGCCAGCTGGGCAGGACGAACCGTTCATGGGACCGATGCTGTCGCTTGGCCGAATGGAACATTTTCTGTCGGCCTGCGCGCACGCGACAACCCAAGGAGCCGAGGTCCTGCGGGCTCCGCGACGCCTGCCCACTGCGCGCGGACGTGGAGCCTTCGTCAGTCCCAGCCTGCACCTGATTCGCCAGCGCCAGCCGACCGCCAGCTATCAGCGCGATGAGCTATTAGGTCCCGACTTGGCGCTGTATCCCGTCGGGGACATCGACGATGCGCTGCAGCTTTGCGATGCCGGTCCGTTTGGGCTGTGCGCATCGCTGTTCACGGCGTCTCCGCTGCGCTGGAAGCGCTTTTCCGAAGAAGTGCGGGCCGGATCACTGTTCTGGAATCGCGGCACCGCAGCGCCTTCGGGCCGCCTGCCCTTTGGTGGCGTGAAGGCCAGCGGCTTCGGCGGGCGCGGCGGCGCCGATGCCCTTTTGGCCCTGCGACGCGAAGTGTCTCTGCTGGGTCGCCAGCGCGAAGTCCCCGAGCGCCTGCCCGGCAGCGAGCCTGTGGTTTCTGCCAATTCCCATCGACGTGAAGAGAGCGAAGGGTCCACATGAGCGGTCCTGCGTCCCCCCCCGTGCATGAGGTCGAGCGGCAGCTCGCCGAACAGTGGCTCAATGCGGAACTGAACCGCATCTGGTTGGTCACCGAGCGATGTCTGCGACAGTACCAGCGTGCGCAGCTGCGCCCGCTGCCCGACAACCCCGCCCTGGCTGAAATCGAAGGCATCTTCACCGCACGACGCAGCGCCCGGGGTACCAACAGCACAGGTCCCCTGGATGAAGCCGAGATCGGGCAGTCGCTGAGTGAAGCCGAAGCGATCGTGCACAGCCTGCGGCGCACGGCGCCGATCGGACGCATGGCGGAAAATCTTCGCCTGACTCCGCTGGAAGTCGAGACGCTGGTGGTGTCGCTGGCTCCGCACATCGACGCACCGCTAAGCGATGTGTTCGCGCTGCTGCGTGGCTCGCCCGCCCGTCGCGGCGTCGACTTGGCGCTGGTGTCGCAGCTGTACCAGCTGAAGCGCAGCGATCGCCTGGCGCTGCTAGACGCCATCGATCCCGAACGACCGCTTTTGCTGTGGCGAATGATTCAAGTTCTGCCGCCCGATTCGTTCGAGTCGTACAGCTCGATGAACTATCGCGCGCTGATGCCAACCTTCGACGTGCTGTCGGTGTTGACGGGCCGCGGTGATCTGGCCCCGGCCCTGGCGCGCTGCGCCGAGCTTCGACGATCCGAAGCAAGCCTGGGTGGCCTGGCGCTGGATGAAAGCGCAGTCACGCACATCAGCAAGCTCTGTGATGCGGCGGCGCATGCTCGCAGCTTGGGCCATGTATCGCAGATGCCATGGCTTCTGCTGTGGGGAGCCCGCGGCATCGGCAAGCGCGAAGTGGCCACGCGCATCGCCGCCTATGCCGGTCGCCATCTGCTGGTGTTTGATCCCAACCGCGTCGAACAAGGCATGCTGGACGATCTGCTGCGTCGCGCCGAACGCGAAGCGCTGCTGCGGGGTGGCGTGCTGTACATCGGCCCGCTGCGCGCCGATCTGCAGGCCGACAACGCGCGTGAGCTGATGAAGCGCATCTCGGATTACCCGTCGCTGATCATCTTGGGGGTCGAAGCGCTGCAGCCGCCTCGCTTCAAGGTCGAACACTCGCTGCAAGAAGTAGAGCTGTCGCTGCCCAGCGAGCCGACGCGCCGCAAGCTATGGGAAGCCGCGCTGCCGCCCGCCCGTCGCGGTCCCGATCTGGAACTCGACAGCTTGGCGCGCGCGTTTCATCTGACGCCCGGCGAAATTCAAGAGACCGGGCGCGAAGCGGTTGAGCTGGCCGAGCTGAATCAAAGCGGTGTCATCTCGCACGACGAAGTGCGGCGCGGCATCGATCGTCGCCTGCGCAACGAACTGGGCGATATGGCTCGGCGCATTCAAGTGGTCGCCAAGTGGGAAGACCTGGTGTTGCCGCCCGACGACATGGACCGCGTGCGCGAATTCATCAGCCGCAGCAAGCACGCCACGCGCGTCTACGCCGACTGGGGCTTCGGTCAGCGTCTGGGTTACGGCAAGGGCATGATCGCGCTGTTTTCCGGCCCGCCCGGCACCGGCAAGACCATGCTAGCCGGCATCATCGCCAAAGAGCTGGACCTGGACATCTATCAGGTCGACTTGGCACAGGTGGTCAGCAAGTGGGTTGGCGAGACAGAAAAGCAGCTGTCGCGCGTCTTCGATCAAGCCGAACGCGCCCACGCCGTGCTGTTGTTTGACGAAGCGGACTCGCTGTTCGCCAAGCGCACCGAGGTCAAGACCAGCAACGATCGTTACGGCAACTTGGCAGTCAACTACTTGCTGCAGCGCCTGGAACACTACAGCGGCGTTGTCGTCATGACGACCAACAAGGAAGCCTCGCTGGACGAAGCCTTGCAGCGTCGCTTGACGCTTCACCTGCACCTGCAAGTCCCCGAGCCGCCCGAGCGCGAGCGCCTGTGGCGATCGATGCTGCCGACCAAGGCTCCGTCGGCCCGCAACATCAACTTCAAGGCACTGGCCAACGACTACGAGATCTCGGGCGGCTACATCAAAAACGTCGCACTGCGCGCCGCCTTCTTGGCTGCGCAGGACGGCGTTTCGATCCACATGGGCCTTCTGCGCCGCGCCGCCGCGCTGGAACTGGAAGACATGGGCCGCTTGGTGGCTCGCAGCGGTCGCAAAGATGTCGCCGGTCTGCCCGATGCCACGCCCGGTCCGGAAGCGCAGGTGCGATCCGGCAGCGACTTCAGCGAATAAGTCGTTCGCTTTTCCCCCAGCCCGCCCCCCGTAATTCCAACGGTCCCTAGTACAGCCCGGGGATCATCCGCCAGGGCACTTTCCGACGGTATTCGTCCCAGTCCGCGCCATAGCGCTTGGCGCAGTGCTGATCGTCGCGACGCTCGCGGTGAATCAGCAAGATCGAAAAGTAGATGAAATAGAAGTACGGCAGCACGTGCCCAAACTTGCACGTCAGACACCAGGCCAAGCCCATCATCAGGTCGCCGGTGTAGTTCAAGTGACGCGCGATGCCCCAGAAGCCGGATGTCAGAAGCTGCGTGCCGCGCGCGGTGCGAATGAAGCTTGGCCGCTTGCCCCAGATCAGCGCGCTGGGGTTCTGGCGAAAGCGATGCTTCTGCAGGTTCGAGCTGCGGAAGATGAAGTACCCCGCCGCGTTCAGCGCAACGATCGCCACCGTCGCTGGAATCGACAGGTCGTGGGCATGACGGACCAGATACTGCGCTTGCAGAGAGAACGTAAACGGCACCCACACCAAGCAGCCCCACGACAGCATGAAGCCGAAGCGTTCGTGCCGGATGTCCCAGGTCGAAAGGATCGCTTCTTCGTGCAAGAAGTAATCAGCGACATAGAAGAAGTGGAAGATGCAGACCAGCAGCATCGGCGCGCTGATCCGCCCGTGCAGCTCAAGCTGCTGCGCCGCCAACGAGAAGTCGATCAGCACCCACAAGATCAGACCCGGGCGCGACTCGCAGAAGAACTTCAGATCCAGCGAGCCCACACGCGGGTTGAGCACAGCGCCCGTGAAGAAGTCGTGGAAGAAGCCACCGCGCGGCCGCTCGCCCGCGGCGCTTCCGTGCAGCCAGGGGAAGGCGTACAGGTACACCGCAAAGATCAGCGAGGCGATGTTGGCGACGGTCAGAACCGGCCCTAGTTCATCGGCGAGCAGCGTGGCCGGAAAGACGCGACGCCACACCAAGACCAGCACGACAAGCAGCGTGACCCACCAGGCAAACCAGCCGTTCAGTCGGTACTTCAAGCGGCTGCCATCGTCGAGCGGCGCGCCCGGAAAGGGACGACCCGGCGCAAACAGCTGCAGCAGAAGCTGCGCCAGGACCCACAGCGAATAGATCGCGGTGGCTCGCCAGGTGGGCAGCGGTATTTCGGACAGCAGGCTGCGTAGCTCGGCCTGCGATCGGGGCAGCACCATCGCACCGCCGTGATAGCGCATGCAGATCCACAGGTAATAAACGACGGCGGGCAGAGCAAACAGGCCAAGCGCGAATTCCAAGCCCAGGCCCGCGCGGTGCGGTGCCGCAGACTTGTCTTCGTGCGAAGGGGATGCCGACATGTGCAGAGACTCCTGAGACGAACTTTTTGTGCTGTTTGCGGTGTGTTGCGGGCCGCGTGCGCTGTGCCGTATGCGGCGCTCAGATCTTGCCGCGGAGCAGCGATCGCAAGGTCAGCTCGCTGTAGCGCAGCAAAGTCTTGCCCAAGATCGCGGGGTCCATGGCGCGAAACACCGCATCCCCCAAGGCCGTCGGCAAGCTGGTGAAAATCGGGCCGCGAGCGTATTCAAGCATCCACGTATCGGGCTGGATGCGAACCGCCTTGGTGACGCCAGGCGGCAGGTGCACAAAGTCCCCCGCTTGCGAGGTCTTGGTCACGTTGGGCTCGCGATCGCTGTAGGTCGTCTGCGACCCGCGCAGCATCAGATCCCAGATGTCGATGCGAAAGCGCCCCGAAAATCCCTCGGTGCCAAGCGGTGTGCCGTACAGCAGCACGTACTCAGTCAGCGAGGCATGCAGCACGCACATGACGCCAGTCAGCCCGCCGGCCAGGTTGAAAATCCAGTCCTTGCGCGTGTCGATGTGACCTGGATATTCGGCGGCTAGCTCGTCGATCACGGTCGAGCACATCGTTTCGAAAGGCAGGCCGATGGCCTTGCTGCCAAGCGCATGAATGCGTGCCGGATCGAAGATGTATCCCATGCTGGTTCTCTCGGCTGGTTCTGTTTTGGGCTGTGGTCTTGCGACGTGGAAGTGACAGCATGCGGAGACGCCCGTCGCCTGTCAACGCGCGATCCCGCACACTGCGGATCAGCAAAAAGACCTGGCCGCGCAGCGTGCAGAAGGCTCGCGCAAGACCGCGGGCCCACCACAGCCAAGACCGCGATACCATCAGGAAATGTCTGCCGATTTTCAGCGCAGCCCGATGTCCGCCGATCCGGTCTGGAACGCGCTGTGGCAGGCGCTGTTCTTGGCTGCCCTGTCGCTTGTGATCCCATGGCTGTGGACCCTTTCGAGTTCCAGCCTGTCCGAACTTTCGACGACCGCGTGGAGCGCGCTGGACCAAGCAAGTAGCAAGCAAGCGACAAACCTGTGGCCCCTTGCGCAGTCGATGCTCAGCTGGGTGGCGCGCGCCATGGCAGTCCTTCTGGGGCTGGCGCTGGCAGCGCTGCTTTTGGTGTGGTGGCTGCAGCGTCGCATGCAAGGCTTCGCAGCGGTGGAGGCAAGTCCTTGGCTGCCATCGCTGATGGGCCTGTTTCCCTGGGTGCTGGGCCTGGTCGTTCTTGGGCCGCACTGGCTTCGACTGTACGACGCTCCGACGCAGACCTTCGCGCCCGCCGTGCAAAGCGTGCTGCGCGGGCTGCTGATCGTTGCCGCGGTATCGCGCCTGCTGCGCGCGGCTCCGCTTCTGTGGGCTCGACGCTAACGACCCTGCATCAGAACCGCACCCACTCGATGCCCAGCTGGGCCGAATAGCGACCGAAGACGGCTTCGCTGGCTCCTCCCAGGGCTCCGCGGGCCGCAGCCAGCAGACGGAAATGACCGACGCTGTCCAGACGCAGGCGCAGCCCGCCGCCAACGGCCGCGGCATGACCGATGGGCCCGTAGAGCGCCAGCGCCGCTTCCGCCTGCGCGACCAGAGCCAGCCGCGAAACGCGAACCTGCGCCGCGTAACCCATGCTCCAGCGCAGCTCGGCCTGCGGCACGTTCAGCGACGCGGTAATGCCCTGGGTCATCAGCAGTCCGAAGCGCCCCAGCAAGACCGACAGACCCAAGGCCGGATCGATGGTCAGGGGTCGCAGAGGCACGGCGCCGCGTTCATACGTTCCCGTCGGCAGCTGCAGCCGAAGCAGAGCCCCCAGGTGCAGGCGCCCTCCGACCGCTTGCAGGGCAAGCGCACGAGCCCCAACCGCCATGTCACCCAGCGCGGGACCGCTGCGCGGTACGTTGGTCGCCGACGGAAAATCGATGAAGTACAGCAGCGGCACGTTCAAGTCCAAGGACAGGCGACGACGCAGAAAGGCCCACTCTGCGCCAAGGTCCAAGCGAACCACGTCCAGCTGATGCACCGGGGCGTGCCCACCAACGCCAAGCAGCGCATACAGGCGCGTGCGCGGGTCGACGGTTCGCAGCGGCAGCCCCGGTGCCCACAGGGCCGGTCCAACGTCGATCGCCTCGACCCTTTCGGCAACCGCCGGGGGCGATGGCTGCGGCGGCGGCGGCGGCGGGGCCCCCCCGGATACCGCGACAGCCAGCTGAGCGTCGCTGTCGTTTAAGGACAGCGCCACCGGATGCGTGCCGGGCCCCAGGTTGTACACGCACTCGCCTCGGCAGGTTTCGCGTCGCTGGCCGGCGATGTCCAAGCCCAAAGGCAGGGTACCGGTATCGAACTTCAGGATGGCGGACTGCGCCCGCTGCAGCTGCAGGATGTTCTTCGCCCCGCTGCTGCGCGACGGAGCCGGCGTCGTCACGACCGTGGCATTGCTGCGCACCGCAATCAGGTACAGCGTCTGGATCGGGCTCGCCGGTCCTGCCAGCAGTTCGCCATCCATCGCCGAGACGCGCGCGTAGTACAGGCCAGGCAACAGCTCTGCGCGCAGCGGCGATCCGGGGATGTCACTCAGCACTCGACGGTCGTGTAGCTGCGGATCGCTGGCCACTTCGACGCGGTATCGCACGGCTCCCGGCACCGCCGTGAAGTTCAGAAACAGCTCGGCTTGACGCCCCGCCCCGCGCAGGCTGCCTGAAGACAGGGCGATGCGCGCGCGACCGCCGTCGCCTCCATCCAGCCAGGTCGGAGCAACCGGCAGCTGGCGAATTCGCAGGTCATCGTCGCCGGGCCGCAGAACCGTGCCCATGCCCGCGATCAAGGTCAGCTGGTTGCGTCCGGTCTTCAGCGCGATCTGTCCTTGATGGACGGCAATCGCGGTCTGGCCTTTTTCGTCGACGACCACGCGCACGTTGGCCCCCTGCACACGCAGGTCGCCAATCGGCGTGGTGATCTTCAGCGGGCCGATGTTCTTGCCGTCGATGATCTCGACCTGAAGGGTGCCCTTTTGCAGCTGGATGTCGCCCGGCCCGCGCGCCCCCCGAGGCAGCTTGCGGACCAGCAGCGAGCTCTCTGGCTCAAGCTGGATGCGCAGCTGTTCACCGATTGCGATCTCGGCCCCGCCTTGCGTTCCGGTCGCCACGCGCGTATTCCGCTCGGTCGGCTGGTCGGGCAGGGCCTCATACCACTCGCGCTGCCCAGGCACCTGGGTGCGCACCGCGGGACTGACGAAGGACAGCCGAGCCACATCGCGCGGCGGTCGCCTTTTTACGTCCCTGGGCTGGGCCAGGACCGCGGTCGGCACGCCCCACAGGCCGACCAGCAGAGCCACCACGTGAATGAGCCTGCGCATTCTCCGCGATTATAATGAATTTCACAGTTTTGTTCGGCTGTGATAGCGTCCCGCCCAAGCCTTTCCTGTCATGCGCCCAGCTGTCTCACTGTATGCGTGCAAGTCTTCTGAAAACACACACTTGAATTGTGTTTTGAATTACCAATTATTCGGAACAAAGTTTTTGACATCGTCGGACAGCATAAATAATCTGAAAGGAAGATTACTTTTTTCGACAGGGGGCAGGCTTCCGATGCAGGATCGCCGGACGATGACCAAGGCCGATATCATTGAGAACGTCTATGAACGGGTGGGTGGCTTCTCAAAGAAGGAAGCTGCCCAGATCGTCGAAGCCGTGTTTGACATTATCAAGGTCACCCTCGAAGAGGGCGAGAAGATCAAGCTATCTGGCTTCGGAAACTTCGTTGTCCGTGACAAGAAGTCCCGTATTGGCCGGAACCCACAGACGGGCGACGAGATCACGATCAGCGCCCGCCGGGTTCTGACCTTCAAGCCCAGCCAGGTCCTGAAAAACGCCTTGAACAGCTAGCCACGCCCGCCCCGCCGTCGCTGGGCGGCCCCAGCCTTGCGAGCCCCGATGAAACCCGTCCAGCGCCCTTCGCGCGACAAACAGGCCGTCTCACCCGCTCGACAAAACAGCCACCGTTCGCCAAGTCGCCCCACAGCGCAGGCCAAGCCCACTGCAAAACCCGTCGCAAAGCCTACGGTCAGGTCCGGCGACAAGTCCGTCGCAAAGCCGGCTGGCAAGCCTGTCGCAAAGCCTGCGATCCGAACGGCTGAAACGGCAGACGCAAAGCCCGCTGCAAAGCCCGTGATTCGGACTGCTGAAACGGCAGACGCAAAGCCCGTCGCAACGCCCGCTCTAAAGTCAGCAGTGAACACGTCAGGCCCGACGGCAAAACGCGTCCCTGCTGCAGCCAAGGAAGCGGCTAGCGCGACGCCCTCCGTCGCTGCACAGGCAGCGGTTGCCACGACACCATCCGTCGCTGCGGTCCCTGTCGCGGCAAGCGCAGAGCCCGGCCCATCCGAAGCGCCAGCCAAGCGGGCGCGACGCGGCCTGGGCTCGCTGGGCATCCAGAGCCTGCAGCGCAGCCTGCCAACCATCACGTTGGTCGTCGAGCGCCCACGGCTCGCAAGCCCCGCGGTACGGCCCGCCGCCCCTTCCCGCGGCCAGTTATCCGATTCGTCCATCACCGCGTCGGGTCCCGTCGATCGGGGCAGCCTGCTGCTGCTGCGAGACGGCCTGCGCGACCTGCTGGACACGCTGGATCAGGTCCCCGCGCTGGCAGCAGAGATGTGATCTATCTTTCTCTACGATTCCGTTTCAAATATCGAAAAATATGCGAAATAACACACACTTCTATGGATGAGCTGGCCTCTTTTGGTCTACTCTGAAAGAAGGCAGGTGCATCCCGATGGCTGACGCCCAGGGCAGCTCAAAGCGTGGCGAATCCGACAACGCAACGGCTCTGCCCGCCAGCCGTTCCGAGACCGACGCCGCAAGCAACGCAGACGCCAGCAGCGACGGCGCAGAGAACAGCCAGCAGGTCCTTTACGCCAGCCAACCGACCAGCGAGCCCGAGATCCCGTCGTACATCGGCCGCTACAAGGTCATCTGCCGTCTGGGCAGCGGCGGCATGGCCGATGTCTATCTGTGCCGACAGAGCGGCATGGGTGGATTCGACCGCCAAGTCGTGATCAAACAGATCCGCCAGGATCTGCGCGACCGCGAGGACGTGATCTTCATGTTCCTCGACGAAGCCCGGATCATCGCGCAGGTCAATCACCCCAACGTCGTGCAGATCTACGACGTCGACGAACAGGATGGCCTGCC